>CAXMQQ010000032.1:0-26080 GCA_964195545.1 uncultured Acidimicrobiia bacterium
GGTCCCCGAGTGGATGGACATCGACCTCGACGAGCGCAAGATCACCATCAAGGATCTGCCCAGCCGGGAACAGATCGACACCGAGATCCAGGAACAGCTCATCGTTGAGTTGTATTCGAAGTAGTAGCACCCCAACGCGAAAGGGGAGTGGCTCCGTGCTGATCACGCAGCGGCCCACCATCGAAGAAGAGATTGTCGACGACACCAGGTCGCGGTTCATTGTTGAACCGCTCGAGCCGGGCTTCGGCTACACGCTTGGCAACACCATGCGGCGCACGCTGCTGTCCCGGGTTCCCGGTGCGGCGATCACGTCCGTCCGTATCGAAGGCGTCCAGCATGAGTTCTCGACCATCGAAGGCGTCGTCGAAGACGTCGTTGATTTCATCCTGAACCTCAAGCAGGTCGTACTTCGCATCGACGTCGACGAGCCACAAACGCTCTATCTGTCCGCTTCGGGCAAGGGTGAGGCGACCGCAGGCGACATCAAGGCGCCGGCAGCTGTCGAGATCGTCAACACCGGTCATCACTTGGCGACGTTGTCGTCATCGGCGAAGCTCGAAATCGAGATGACCGCAGGGCGCGGTGTCGGCTATCGCAGCGCTGAAAAGAACAAGACGACAGACGCGATCAGCGTGATACCGATCGATTCGATCTACTCGCCTGTGCGCAAAGTCGCGTATCGGGTCGAGAGCACGCAGGTTGGTCAGATGACCGACTTCGACCGACTCGTCCTCGACGTTGAGACCGACGGATCTGTTACTCCTGCGGAGGCAATCTCCTCCTCGGGCGGCACCCTGCGCAACCTGTTCGAGCTGTTCTCCGACCTCGATGATTACGATGCCCTCGAGCTCGATGAGATCATTCAGCCCGAGGCGGCCGGCCAGGAGCATCTCGATCTCCCCATCGAGGCTCTCGACCTGTCCGAGCGTCCCAGGAACTGCCTGCGACGTGCTCAGGTCCAGACCGTCGGCGAACTCATCGAGAAGAGTGAAGAGGAGCTCCTCAACATCACCAACTTCGGGCAGAAATCGCTCGAGGAAGTCGTTGCGAAGCTCGACGAACTCGGCTTCTCTTTGCAGTCGCTCGCCGATGCAGATCCCACGGAAAGCGTTGTCTGATGCCACGACCGAAGAAGGGCGCTCGCCTCGGCGGTAGCCCCAGCCATCAGCGCAAGATCCTTGCGAACCTCACCGCTCAGCTCATCGAGCATGAGAAGGTGACGACCACGCACGCCAAGGCTCGCGACCTGCGCCCGTATGCTGAGAAGATCATCACAAAGGCTCGCCGCGGCGATCTCCACGCTCGCCGCACCGTCCTTGCGAAGATCGGCGACAACGGCGCCGTGACGAAACTGTTCGACGATGTGGCTCCACGCTACGCGGACCGCCCGGGTGGCTACACCCGGATCACAAAGCTCGGTAAGCGCCGCGGCGATGGGTCCGAGATGGCGCTGATTGAACTCGTCTAGCGACGCAAGACGTCAGACATGGGATATGAGACGCTCCGGCCCCTTGGCCGGGGCGTTTTCGCGTTTGGAGGTGCGATTCGGTGGCTCTGATGACGATTGAATCCCTGCTACTTGGTGCTGGTCCGAATGCATCGCCGGACGTGATCGATCGGGCTCTTGCGCTGATCCGGTCGCTGGATCCGACGGACCGGGATCGGTTCGAGCCTGGACACTTCACGGCATCCGGGTTCGTTGTCTCCCCGGACGCGTCGTCGCTCCTACTTATCCACCATCGACGTCTGGATCGGTGGCTCCAACCCGGCGGACACATCGACCCGGAAGACACCTCTCCGATCGCCGCAGCCGCCAGGGAAGTGCTCGAGGAGACCGGCGTCGTCGTGGAACCGATTCTGACCGACCTCATCGATCTCGATATCCACCCGATCCCGTCTCGCGCTCCTGAACCGGCCCACGAGCACTTCGATCTCCGCTTCGCATTCCAGGCACTAGGCGAGAAGCTCGTCGCCGCCGACGAGGTCCACGATGCCAAGTGGGTGCCGTGGGATGATCTCACCACCTATGCAGTCGACGAATCGGTGACCCGAGCATCCGCGGTCCTTCGCCGGGAGTGCTCGTAACGCGCGGGCGGTATCCTGCGTCGACCCGACCCAAGGCAGGCGATGAGCGTCGTCCTCAACCGACTCCTCCAAGCGATCCGATTCGATCGCGACGCGTTCGTGTGGATGGACTTCAACGATCGTGCGACCGGCGATGCCCTGATCATCGTCGCGATCACCGAATTGTTGATCATCATCGCCGGCGGTACGCCGCTCTTCGGACTGGTGACGGGATTCCTTGGCGTCCTCTCTGCGCTTCTCGCCACGGTCATGTTCTGGCTCATCTACAGCGGACTCGTGTACGCCTCCGCTGTGTACCTCTTCCGTGGAGACGGGCACTACCCCGTGTATCTTCGGATCGTCGGTTTCGCGTTCCCAACGCTGCTGCTGACGATCGCTACGACGCAGATCTTCGGCACGGGGTTGATCGGGACGCTCGTCGGATCCCTCTGGTTCCTCCTCGTGGTCGCGTATGGAACCCACTACATCTCAGATCTGCCCCTCGATCGCTCGATCGTGGCGGCTGTTCTCGGGTGGGCGGGCTGGATCGTGGTCTCGACGATCCTCGGTGGGTTCAGCCTCTTCTAGCGATGCCGACTTACCGAATCGACCTCGCATACGACGGCACAGACTTCCATGGCTACGGTCGCCAGGACAACGTGCGAACCGTCCAGGGAGATCTGGAGACGGCACTGTTCCGGATCACCGGCGAGGTGAAGACGGCTGTGGCCGGACGCACCGATGCCGGGGTGCACGCCACCGGCCAGGTTGTCAGCTTCTTCGTTGATGAGCCTCTTGACACCAATCGGCTTGAACGCAGCCTCAACGCACAACTCGGCCCGGAGATTGCAGCAAACGCCATCACCGAGGTTGGTGACCGATTCCACGCCCGGTTCTCGGCCATTGAGCGACGATATCGGTACTGGATCTCGAACCGACCGGTGCATGATCCCCTCACGGCACGTACGGCGTGGCACGTGCAGGAGCCACTCGACGTGGACGCCATGGACGAAGCGGTCGGGGCGTTCATGGGTGTGCACGATTTTGCGTCCCTCTGTCGAAAGGCTCCCGGTCGGACGACTGTTCGGGAGGTGCTCGCCGCGAGATGGGTCAGAACTGCGGATGTCGTCGAACTCTCGATCGGAGCCGTTGCGTTCTGCCACCAGATGGTCCGATCCATCGTGACCGTATCGGTCGACGTTGGGAAGGGGCAGTCCCTCCCGCAAGACGTGCCTGCCATTCTTGAGGCGCGCAGTCGAAAAGTGGTGCGGGGCCTTGCACCGCCGCATGGTTTGACGCTCACGGCCGTTGTCTACGACGAGTCGAACGGGGGAGCAGTGCCATCATGGGTGGTGCTGTGATTCCCGGCCACGTGCCGCACTCTCATTTGCACCATTCCGGTTGGCCTTATCTCGCGGGACCCGATAGCATTCGATTTCGCTCCCGGGTCCCCGGGGGTCGTTTCGTTCCGTCTGAGGACTCCCGATGAAAGCCAAGCTGCAGAAAACGTTTACGCCCAGGGCCGCCGATATCGAGCGGAACTGGTACGTCGTTGACGCTGAGGGAATCCCTCTCGGGCGTCTCGCTTCCGAGGTCGCGCAGATCCTGCGTGGCAAGCAGAAGCCGACGTTCGCTCCCCACATGGACATGGGCGACTATGTCATCGTTGTCAACGCCGACAAGGTTGCAGTGACCGGTAACAAGGAGACCCAGAAGGTCTACTACCGCCACTCCGGCTTCCCGGGTGGTCTTCGGAGCAACACGCTGGCGAAGATGCGGGTCGATCATCCCGACCGACTCGTGACGAATGCTGTTCGAGGGATGATTCCCAAGAACAGGCTCGGTCGCCAGACACTCACGAAGCTCAAGGTCTACGCCGGTCCGGATCACCCGCACCGAGCGCAGGGGCCGAAACCGCTCACACTCACGCAGGGAAGGGCTGAAGCCTGATGACGAAACCGCTTGTTCAGGCCACCGGCCGCCGGAAGACCTCGGTCGCCCGTGTACGACTTCTCGATGGCGACGGGCAATTCACGCTCAACGGCAAGAGCTTGGATGACTACTTCCCGGAGGCCTCGCACCGGATTCGTGTGGTGGAACCGCTCAGGATCACTGACCTCGAAGGCCGCTACGACGTCGATGCGAAGCTCGAGGGCGGCGGTACGACCGGGCAGAGCGATGCGCTCCGCCTCGGTATCTCCCGCGCACTCGTCGAGATCGACCCTGAGTTGCGCCAGGTTCTGAAGAAGGCCGGCCTCCTTCGTCGTGACGACCGCAAGGTTGAGCGCAAGAAGTACGGTCTCCGCAAGGCACGGCGCGCACCTCAGTTCACCAAGCGTTGATCCGGGCGTTGGGCCTGCAGGACATCGAGCACATTGGGGGCAGCCAGGATGGGTGAACGGCACCTTTTCGGTACCGACGGCGTCCGTGGCCTCGCCAACGAGGCTCTCACTCCGACGATGGCATTCGACCTCGCCCGCGCGGCAGGCGAGAACAGCGAAGGACACGTGATCCTTGGTCGCGATACTCGCCGATCCGGTCCGATGCTCTCCGCCGCGCTCATGGCCGGGTTCAACTCCGTTGGGATCGACACCGTCGACCTCGGGATCATCCCCGTCGGTGCCGTCTCACGCCTTGTTCGCGACACCAATGCCTTGCTCGGAGTCATGGTCAGCGCCTCTCACAATCCCGCATCGGACAACGGAATCAAGTTCTTCGGCGCCAACGGCACCAAACTGGCCGATGGCGAGGAAGCAGCGATCGAAGCTCGCTTCTTCGAGGGTGAGCCGTGGATCCGCAGCGTCGGCGCGAAGATCGGCCTTCAGACTGTGATGGGCGATGCGACCGAACGCTACGTCGAGACGATCTCGCGTTCGGTCGAGTACTCGATGAGAGGGATGGAATTCATTGCCGACGCTGCGAACGGCGCTGCGTTCCTCGCTGCACCCGTCCTTTTCGAGCGAGTCGGAGCGACCGTCGAGTTCATCAACGTCGATCCGGACGGCATGAACATCAACGAGGGCTGTGGAGCAACTCATCCCGAGCGAGTGGGGCGCGATGCCAACGGTCGGGTCGGTCTGTCCTTCGACGGCGATGCCGATCGGCTGATCGCCGTCGACGAGGATGGTGTTGTGGCCGACGGCGACGTGATCATGGCGGTCTTCGCTCAGTGGATGATGGAACGCAACCGACTCAAGAACAACACTGTGGTGACCACGGTCATGTCGAATCTCGGCTTCCGGAAGGCGATGGAGCACCTCGGAATCAACGTCATCGAAACGTCGGTTGGCGATCGATACGTTCTCGAAGCGATGAGGACCTCCCGTGCGGTCGTCGGCGGCGAACAGTCCGGGCACGTCCTCCTCGAGGATCGGACCACGGGCGACGGTCTCCGCACGGCGCTCCGACTGATGGAGGTCATGGCCTCCACCGGGAAGGAATTGCGTGAGCTGCGGACCGTGATGAGCGCCTACCCGCAGGTGCTGACCAACGTCACAGTCAAGGACAAGGCGTTCGAAGGAAATGGAACCGTTGCTGCGGCTATCGCCACGGGCGAGCGACTTCTCGGGAACCGCGGGCGGCTCCTCGTCCGTCCATCTGGAACAGAGCCCCTCATCAGGGTCATGGTCGAAGCCCCCACGGAATCCGAAGCCGAAGAAGTGGCATCGGCCGTTGCCGAAACCGTGGAAGCCGAACTGGCCTGACCCGGCTCTCAGGGACGCAGTCCGCATTCCGAAGTCCCGGCCTTGTTCTTCTACTTTCGACGTTCTACTGAGCCACTCCGCTACTCTCTCGTTCACAACTGAACACCGACCGGAGATCAATCCAAGCGCCTGCCCTCGCGACTCGCGAGGTGACGAGGAAGAGGGACTATCGAAATGTCGGCGGGTGCCCTCTCGGCCGCTCACGGTCGTTACGGGGCTGGGCAAAACTCGGGAGCGATCCCGGGGACAAACCCATTCCGAGTGAGGCGGGTCACAGTCCCGCAGCGCCCTCCGGTCCAACCTCGAGGAGATCGCGCGCGTGTGTGGAATCATGGGCTACGTCGGCCCCAAAGAAGCCGCCCCCATCATCATGGACGGGTTGAAACGTCTCGAATACCGGGGCTACGACTCGGCAGGCATCGCCGTCATAAACGGCTCGATCGATGTTCGCAAAGCTGAGGGGAAGATCGCCCGCCTCGTCGCTCGTCTCGAAGAGGACCCTCTCAAGGGGACCGTCGGGATCGGTCACACCCGATGGGCTACCCACGGTGAACCGAGCGATCTCAACGCTCATCCCCACACGGACCCGACCGGCGAGTTCGTTGTCGTCCACAACGGCATCATCGAGAACTTCCAGACGCTGCGCGAAGAACTCGAATCAGAGGGTGCGGTTCTGACCTCCCAGACGGATACCGAGATCCTCGCCCATCTCATCGCTCAGGGGTACGACGGAGACCTCGCCTTGGCCGTTCGAAATGCGGTCGAGCGGGCAGAAGGTGCGTATGCGCTGGTCGTGATGACCAAACGGGAGCCACGCAAGATCATCGCCGTGCGCAAGATCAGTCCGCTGGTGATCGGACTCGGCGACAGAGAGACGTTCCTCGCATCCGACATCCCGGCGGTGCTCCACCACACCCGTGACTTCCTCATCATCGAGGACGACGAGATGGTGACCATCACCGAGGATGGTGCGGTCATCGAGACGATCGATGGCGTTCCGGTCGATCGGGATGTCCTACACGTCGATTGGGACGCAGCCCAGGCCGAGAAAGGCGGCTTCGAACACTTCATGTTGAAGGAGATTCACGAGCAGCCTGCCGTGATCACCGAGACCCTCGGGGGCCGTCTCGATGAAGACGGTACTGCGTGGCTCGAAGATGTGGCGTTCGATGATGCCTTCGCTAGGGACCTCGACACCGTCTGGATCACCGCGTGCGGTACCGCCTATCACGCCGGTCTCGTCGGCAGAGAGATCTTCCAACGGGTTCTCAGACTCCCGACCTTGGTGGAGTACGCCCACGAGATGCGATATGCAGATCCGATGGTCAAGGAGGGTGATCTCACCATCGCGATTTCACAATCCGGTGAGACGGCAGACACGCTCGCAGCGGCCCGGCTTGCTGGGGAGCGGGGGGCGCGCATGCTCGCTCTGACCAATGTCGTGGGGTCGACACTGAGTCGCTACGCCGATGATGTTCTCTACACGCGGGCGGGGCCTGAGATCTCGGTCGCTTCGACGAAGGCCTACGTCGCGATGCTGATCGGTCAGTATCTACTGGCGCTCCGCCTCGGCATCGCCAGGGGTTCGATTGATCGAGACCGTGCCACCGAGATCGCGCGCGGGCTGAACCACCTGCCGGCCCAGGTCGAGGCGATCATCGAGAACGACGAGGCGATCGTCGAGGCTGCTCGTGCGATCGTCGATGCCAACGATATCTACTTCCTCGGGCGCGGCCTGGACTACGCCGTCGCTATGGAGGGATCGCTGAAGCTGAAGGAGATCTCCTATCTGCACAGCGAAGCGATGCCCGCCGGCGAACTCAAGCACGGCACGCTGGCGCTGATCACCAAAGGTGTGCCAGTGATCGTCGTCGTGACGCAGCGGGCGACCTACGACAAGACCATCTCCGCGGTACAAGAAGTCAAGGCGCGTGGCGGGATGGTTGTCGCCGTGGCCTACGACAGCGACACTGAGATCGAGAAGTTCGCAGAGATCGTGCTGAGGATTCCGGAGACGGATGACCTACTAGCGCCGGTCAACGCCGTCGTGCCACTGCAACTGCTGGCCTATCACGTCGCGAGGTTGCGGGGGCACGACATCGACCAACCGCGTAACCTCGCGAAGTCGGTCACCGTCGAATAGGAACGGACCGACGTCGGAGCGGGCGAGACAGGGAGCACGCGAATGGAGATCATGGGACTCGGGGTGGATCTCGTCGAGATCGATCGCGTCCGGGGTCTGCTCGATCGCTACGGCGACTCGTTCCGTCGGCGCTGCTTCACCGATCACGAGTGGGAGTATGCCTCCCGGTTCCGCGATCCATCCGTGCGGCTGGCTGCCCGATTCGCGGGCAAGGAAGCGGTCATGAAGAGTCTTGGTACGGGGTGGAGGCATCTGCGGTGGGCCGACATCGAGATCACGGGTGGAGGCCGCCCTCGCGTCGTTCTGACTGGACGGGCAGCCGAGCGGGCGGAGGTGCTCGGCGTTACCGAGGTCCTCGTCACGATCACACATGCCGGCGACCAGGCCGTGGTGATGGCGATCGCCACCGGCAACGACTCCTGACCGGAGCCCTGCACCGTCCGTTGTGCCTACGACCACCCCGGGTGTGGTCCCAGGCACAAACGACGTGATAGACCTGCGGCCATGTCGTCGTTTGTGCTTAGGACCACCTCGGGTGTGGTCCTAAGCACGTGCGACACGTTGCGCCTCGGGTGAACCTGCTCGGAGTACGGTCTGGAGCACACCTGATGGATCATCCTTGAGCATCCGGTAGGTGAATCTGAGCACCCGGTAGCCGTGTGCCACGGCGAGGTTGTCCCGGCGTCGATCGTTCTCGAAGTCTGCTCGCTTCGTGTGGTACGTCCGACCGTCGCCTTCGATGATCAAGGACCACGGCTTGATGAGGGTATCGACACGATGTGGAAGTTCCTGCCACCAGGGAAGTCGGGCCTGAAGATCGATCGTTGGGACTCGCGGATCGTCGAGCACGGCAATCAGAACCAGTTCGAGATCGCTCTCCGAGGGGACATAGCCTTCGGTGATCCCGGCGATGGTCTTCCGGAAGACGGCCGTTCCGGCGAGTCGGCACCCGCTGTACCGATCGAGGATGGACTGCAGATCCTGGACGGTCACCTTGCGCCGCACGAGGCAATCGTCGATCGCCCGCTGGAGGTGCCCAGGTTTCAGCCGCGCTGAGAGATCGAAGAGTGTGCTCGGAAGATCAGTCGTCGGGATGCGGTCGATGAGTACCAGACCGAGGGTGCTGAATCCCGACCGACGTCGAACGACCGCCAACCGACTGGATGCGTTCCCGGTTCCCGGCACCGAAATCTCTGGTCTGCCTTTTCGACAATGGGGGATCTCATGGAGCGCGCCCGCTGTGACTCCCGATGCGCGGGCTCTGTTCTTGCTCAGAATCGCAGCCATGACCTGCCGGTACCAAGTTGCGGGGGCGGAGTCCAGGGCGTACACACCGTGCTCGAGGTCAATCCAAGCCCCCGACGCTCGTCGATGATCGACCTGACGACGGCTGATTCCTGCAGCGATCGCCTGGCGATGGCTGAATACACCATGTTGCCGATTCGCTACGTGGGCGATGACACGATCTGGATCTATCACGTCGCGAACGTGCCACAGATTGCAGACGGATGGAAGAGATTCGATTGCACTCTCCATCGGTTGTGCCTAGAACCACCTGGGGTGTGGTCATACGCACAAACGATGGCGGGTGCCGGTGGTCGATTCGTCAGTTGTGCCTAGGACCACCTGGGGTGTGGTCGTAGGCACAAACGACGGGTGGGGTGGGGGAGTTCAGTGATGACGCGAAGCGACCGCTCCTTGGAGCGGCCGCTTCTTGGGTCGAACCCGTCCCGGGGAGGGGATATCTGCAGAGTGCGGAGATAGGCGACGATGTTCTGCAGATCGAAATCCGATGTCCCGGGGGATGTCACCTCTCGGTGATGTGTCCACTCCCGACGGGGTTACCGAATCGCGAATACGGGCCGACCTGTTCTCGATCTTGCTTTCCTGGCAGGTGTCGCGCATCTCCTGGCTCGTGGTCGGGGTATCTCATCTTCCGACCGATTCTCTTCCGCCTACTGAGCGTACGCGCCCGCCCTGATCCTCCCTAGGGCCGAATGGCCCCCCTTGACGATCGAGGAGATCGAAGACTGAGCCGTGAGGCATCCATTTTCGTTACTCTTCTCCCTATGAGGCCTTCCTGGATCGAGATCGACCTCGACGCGATCGAATCGAATGTCCGGATCATTCGCGATGCCATTGCTCCGACCGCTGTATGCGCCGTGGTCAAGGCCGATGGCTACGGCCACGGCGACGTCCCCGCGGCCGAAGCAGCGATTGCTGGTGGAGCCACCCATCTGGCCGTCGCTCTGGTTTCCGAAGGCGTGCGTCTTCGCGAGGTCGGGATCGCGGCACCGATCATCGTCCTGTCGGAACCGTTGCCCGAGGAACTCGAGGCGGTCGTCGGATGGTCGCTGATACCGATCGTCTATCGGCACCACTTCGTTGAGGCCGTCGCAGCGACGGCCGATCGTCTCGGACGCGCCCCGTACCCGGTCCATCTCAAGGTCGATACGGGCATGCACCGCGTCGGTGCGTCCCCGGTCGAGGGGGTCGATCTCGCCAGAGAGATCAACGCTGATGAGCGCCTCACCCTCGAAGGAATCGCCACCCACCTTTCTGTGGCGGAGGAAGACGCTGAGTTCACCGGCCGTCAAGTGGACACTCTCGCCCGGTTCAGGGACTTGCTCGCGTCCGAAGGCATCGACGTGGTCTACGTGCATGCGGCGAATACAGCAGGAGCTCTCGACCATCCGAACGCTCGATTCGATCTTGCTCGGGTCGGACTCGGCATCTACGGCCTCCGCCCGGCTCCGGAAACCGGTAGCGGTCTCTACCTCAGGCCAGCGATGCGAGTCGTCTCTGCCGTCTCGTTCGTCCAACGACTCCCCGAAGGTGCGCGCCCCTCCTACGGGCGTGCACGCGCCCTCGAGCGTCCGTCGACTGTCGCAACTGTGCCCCTCGGGTATGCGGACGGAATCCCCCGTCGGCTCTCGTCTCTCGGCGGGGAAGTCCTGATCAGGGGCAAACGATATCCGTATGCCGGAACCGTGACGATGGACCAGGTCATGATCGACCTCGGGGATGATCCGGTCGAGGTCGGAGACGAAGTCGTGTTCATCGGGACACAAGGCGACGAGGAAGTAACGGCGACCGAATGGGCCGACCTGCTCTCCACCATCAACTATGAAGTCGTCTGTCAATTCGGACCAAGGCTGCCCCGCCGATACGTTCGCGGGGGATCCTGATGGGGAACCAAACGATCACCGCTGTGCCGGGAGTTGCAGTAGGCCATCACACCGATTCGATTGCTGCTACCGGTGTCACGGTGCTGACCTTCCCTGAACCGAACGTCGCAGTGGCCGACGTCCGAGGTGGAGCACCGGGTACCCGCGAGCTCGGCACGCTCGGTGACGCCATCAAACCGGTCACGATCAACGCCCTCGTCTTCGCAGGGGGGTCCGCGTTCGGTCTGGCCGCAGCGACCGGCGTTGTCTCCGAGATCGAAGCGGAGGGGCGCGGAGCACCCACGCCCGCTGGACCCGTCCCCATCGTTCCCTCAGCGATCGTGTTCGATCTGATGACCGGAAATCGGCCGGGACGTCCCACGCCCGAGGATGGAGCAATCGCATATCGCAACCGCACCACCGAGGCCGTCACTCTTGGTCGCGTTGGGGCAGGTGCAGGAACGACCGTTGGGGCTTGGAGGGGACCGGCGGCGATGCAATTCGCCGGCGTCGGATCTACGGCCGTCACCGTCGGCGATGCGACGGTCGGTGCGTTGGTCGTCCTGAACGCTGCCGGCGACGTCTTCTCTCTCGAAGGGGAGTCGCTCACGGGCGGCGAGCCAGCATCGTTGGCACCGCCCATCGGCCCATCCCAAGGGGACAACACAACGCTCATTTGTGTCGCAACCGACGCAGGTATCGAAGACCGCAACGAGCTTCGTCGAGTCGCCATCCGCGCCCACGATGCCCTCGGTGCCTGTGTCCGGCCGACCCACACTCGGTACGACGGGGACTCGGCGTTCGTCGTGTCATTCGGCTCCAGGACTGCCGACATTGACGTCGTGCAGCAGGCCGCATTTGTGGCCGTCGGTCGGGCGATCGAAGCTGCTTTCGGCGAATCCCGGGGACAGGGATGAGCACCGAAGGCATCGAGCTGCTCAACGAGCTGCGCACGGAAGCGCTCGCTTGCACTTCGTGTCGGCTCTTCGAAGGGCGCACCCAGGTGGTGTTCGGTGACGGAGATCAGGAAGCCGACGTGGTATTCGTCGGCGAGGCTCCCGGACAGCATGAGGATGAACAGGGTGTTCCGTTCGTCGGTCGATCCGGACAGCTTCTCGATCAGCTGCTCGGCGAGGTCGGACTCGAACGAAGGGACGTATACATCGCCAACGTTGTGAAATGCCGGCCGCCGAGCAACCGGGACCCGCGGCCCGATGAGATCGATGCCTGCAAGGGATATCTCAGTGAGCAGTTGCGACTCATCGATCCCAAGGTCGTCGTTACCCTCGGGAACTTCTCTTCGAAGCTCCTGTTGAAGACAGAGACCGGAATCACACGTCTGCGCGGCACGGCGTACGAGTGGTGGGGACGCCACCTTGTGCCGACGTTCCATCCGGCTGCCGCCCTGCGAGGGTCCGCCCGGGTGCTCGAGGACATGAGATTCGACTTCGGCCTCATCCGAGACGCAATCGACGGTAACCTCGGCGACAAGACCGACGGGAGTGAAGTCGGGGAGCGAAGCCATTCTGATGTGGACCCGGAGCAACTCGGTCTGTTCGGCCGCTGAGATGAGCATGATCACCACACGAACCGATTCCCCCGATGAGACACTGGCCCTCGGCAGACGCCTCGCGTCGGTCCTCGGTCCCGGCGATGTCGTGTTGCTCAGCGGTCGGCTCGGCACGGGCAAGACGCTCCTCACCTCCGGTATTGCAGAGGGCCTCGGTGTGTCAGACCCCGTCGCCAGTCCCACGTTCGTCATCGCCCGGGTCTATCGAGACGGCTTAGTGCCCCTTGTTCATGCAGACGTCTACCGCCTCGGCTCGATCCTCGAGTTCGAAGACCTCGATCTCGAGGAAACTGCGTCCGACGGTGTGTTGGTCATCGAGTGGGGAGAGGCAATCGAGGAAGCAGTTTCGATGGATCGACTCGTCATCGAGATCGAGTCCGACGGTGAGACCGGCCGACAGTTCCGGATCATCCCGTTCGGCTCATGGCTCGAGCGGTCGCTGGAGGAAGTCGCATGAAGATCCTCGCCATCGAGACAGCGACACCTTCATCGTCCGTTGCCCTGGGCGACAGCGGATCGCTCGCTACGATGAGCGTTCGCGTCGATCGTCGTGGACACGTGGGCTTCATGGTCCCAGCTATCGATTTCTGCTTCGAGCAGGCAGGCTGGGATCGACATGACATCGATGCCGTAGCCGTCGACGTCGGGCCGGGACCGTTCACGGGTATCAGGGCCGGAATCGCAACGGCTCAAGCGTTCGCGGCCGGTGTCGGCGTACCCATCGTCGCGGTATCGTCGCTGACCGTCCAAGCACTTCGCGCTGCGACCGGGCATCGACGGATCTGGTCGGTTGTCGATGTGAGAAGAGGCCAGGTCGCTGCCGCCCCCTATCGACCGCTCCCGGGTGGTGTCGCTCCCGACGGTCCGGCGGAGGTGCTCGGGGCTGAGGAGTTCCGAGCGATTCTCGATGCCGACGAAGCCGACACGCTCGTCGTGGGCGATTGGCAGTCCCTGCCTGGATCGACGTGGGGTGGGCTCCACCGGGTTCGCCGCGGTCGCCCTCGCTATCCGTCAGCCGATGTGATGCTCGAGATTGCCGCCATCCGGGCCGCTCACGGAGACTTCATCGCCTCTGAGGACCTGCGGCCCGACTACATGCGCGAGCCCGACGTGCAGATCAACTGGAAGACGTTCCGTTCTGAGGGGATCTGGCCGTGACGATTAGATCCATGTCCCGCAGCGACGTTCCCGCAGTTGCCACCCTGGAGCGCGAGATCTACCCGGAGCCGTGGTCGGCCAGGATCTTCTTCGACGAACTGGCGCAGAGCAACCGAACCTACATCGTGGTGACGAATGAAGGAGAGATCCATGGCTACGGCGGTGTGATGCTGATCGAGGACGACGCTCACATCACGACCATTGCCGTGGTCCCGGGATACAGACGCAAGCGGCTGGGGACGCGAATCATGCTCGCTCTCGTAGAAGAGGCCCTCGCGGTCGGTGCAAGGCATCTCACACTGGAGGTTCGGGCGACGAATACGGACGCCCAGACGCTCTACGAGCGGTTCGGATTTGCCCCGGTCGGGAAGCGGAAGGGTTACTACGCCGGGGAGGACGCGATCGTCATGTGGGCGCTCGACGTCGACGCGGATGAGTATCGCCTTCGCCTCGAGGAGATCCGCCTCAGTCTGGTAAGAGAAGCGGCATGACCGATCCGCTCATTCTCGGGATCGAGAGCAGTTGCGACGAGACCGGCGTTGCGGTTCTGGAGGGATTCAAGGTCCGCTCGTTCGTGCTGGCGACCCAGACGGAAGACCATGCCCGCTTCGGCGGTGTCGTGCCGGAAGTTGCGGCCAGGGCTCATGTTGAAGCGATCAGGCCACTCGTTCATCAAGCGCTCGCGAGCGCCGGCGTTCATCCAGATCAACTCGATGCGATCGCCGCTACTCGCGGTCCGGGATTGATTGGTGCCCTCATGGTCGGCTATGCCTTCGGGAAGTCTCTTGCTTGGACGCTCGAGAAGCCGCTCTACGGCATCGACCACATGGAGGGTCACCTCTACGCACCACGCCTCGAGTTCGAGTCCTACCAGCCGCCGGCCATCGTGCTCCTGGCTTCGGGCGGACACAGCCAGATCATCCACGTTCGCGAGTGGGGTGATTACGTGACCCTGGGGACCACGATCGACGATGCAGCCGGCGAGGCATTCGACAAACTCGCACGGTTCCTCGGGTTGGGATACCCCGGCGGACCGGTCATCGACGCCGAATCGGAGCACGGAGATCCGAAGGCAGTCGCGTTCCCGCGGGCTCTGAGGGATCGCCCGTTCGACTTCTCGTTCTCGGGACTCAAGACGTCGGTCGTGACCTATCTGGAGAAGGCCAAACTCAACGGCACGCTCCCTCCGAGGGCCGACGTGGCTGCGTCCATCCAAGAAGCGATCGTGGACGTGCTGGTCGAAAAAACGTTCAACGCGGTTGAGGAGACCGGTGTCCAAGCCGTAGGTGGCGGTGGCGGTGTGCTCGCGAACAGAAGGCTCCGTGCCCGGCTTCGGGAAGAAGCGGACCGGCGCGGCCTCGACCTGTTCATTCCGTCCATACAGATGTGTACCGACAATGGGGCGATGGTGGCCGCCGTCGCAGTCGATCGCTTGCGGAGCGACGCAACGCCGGACGCATGGGACGCCGACGTTGATCCGAGCATGCGGCTCGGTTCGTGAACCGGGGCATTCGTCTCGGCCGGGTCGGCGGCGTCGAGATCGTCGCCGATCTCTCTGTTTTCGTCATCGCCGCAGCGATGGTGTGGGTGCTGTATGCCGACATCGGGCTGATGTACCCACAGACGAGTCCCGCATTCGCAACGACGATTGCCGTGGTCGCAGGAGTGCTCTTCATCCTCTCGGTTCTGTTGCATGAAGGGAGCCATGCTGTAGTGGCGCAGCATCGCGGCCTCCACGTGCACCGCATCCAACTTCTCGCGTTCGGTGGGTACACGAAGATCGAGGGGAAGGAGGAGCACCCGTCGGACGAGTTCATGGTCTCGATCGCCGGACCGGTGGCATCCCTCATGGTGGCCGGCATCTTCTCGCTGATGGCGGTGTTGGCAGGGGGCGCACCGGAGGTGCAGTCCTCGATCCGCTTTCTTGCATTCGCCAACGTCTTCATCGCCTTGTTCAACATCCTCCCCGGATTTCCTCTCGATGGCGGTCGTGGCCTTCGCGCCGCCGTTTGGCACGTCACGGGAGATCGCGTGAAGGCGACCAATATCGCGGTGGCTTCTGGCCGCGTGTTCGGCTGGGCCGTGATCGGTGTGGCGACCGTGGTCGCGTTTACCGGATTTGGTCCTTGGGCACTGCTGTCGGTCATCCTGGGGTGGTATCTGCTTCGCAGCGCAGGCGTGGCGGGAAAACGAGAGCGGATCCTCGCACAGGTGGATGGGTTGGTCGCCGGCGATGTCATGCGAAAGACCCCCGACCCGGTACCGGGGGAGATGCTCGTCGGAACCGTCGTCGATCTCTTCCAGATCGGTGCTCGACTCCGCTCGCTCCCCGTTGAGGTCGGTGGCAGGATCCGCGGCGTCCTGGGTGAACCCGAACTCGATGAACTCTCGCCAGCTCGCCGGATTTCGATCCGGGCATCGGCCGCAATGGCCACGATCGGACCGGGGGATGTGATCGACATCCGCATGCCCCTCGAAGAGATGGCATCGAGAAAGGCCGGGAAGACCGGCCGGTTCGTGGTGGTTGATCAGGGAAGAGCGGTCGGCATCATCGAGGGATCGGACCTCGAAGGCATAGTCCGTAGTCCGTAGTCGGTACCCAACACATAATTAGCACTCTGTGTTCAAGAGTGCCAGAGTCGTGGTAGTATTAGCACTCGCATTGACCGACTGCCAGCAAACAAGGAGGAGTCGGATGAATTTGAAGCCTCTCGGCGATCGCATCGTCGTGGAGCCACAGGACGAAGAGGAATCTCGCACAGCGAGCGGCCTCGTCATCCCGGATACGGCAAAAGAGAAGCCGCAACTCGGCGAGGTAATCGCCGTCGGACCGGGTGAGTTCAAAGATGGGGAGCGGATTCCCATGGACGTCAATATCGGAGACGTCGTCTTCTACTCGAAGTACGGCGGCACCGAAGTGAAGGTCGAGGGAACGGACTACCTGATCCTGTCCTCCCGCGACATTCTCGCTGTTCTCGCCTAGGAGGGTTCACTCAATGGCAGCAAAAGAACTTCGTTTCAACGAGGAGGCCCGACGGAGCCTTCAGGCGGGCGTCGACCAGCTCGCAGATGCCGTCAAGGTGACGCTGGGCCCCAAGGGGCGCAACGTCGTGCTCGAGAAGAAGTGGGGCTCGCCCACCATCACGAACGATGGTGTGACGATCGCCAAGGAGATCGAGCTCGACGACGCATTCGAGAACATGGGTGCGCAGCTCGCCAAGGAAGTCGCCGACAAGACCAATGACGTTGCCGGTGACGGCACGACGACGGCAACCGTGCTCGCACAGGCGATGGTCAGGGACGGACTCCGTCTCGTCGCCGCCGGGAGCAACCCGATGGAGATGAAGCGCGGAATCGAAGAGGCCGTCGTCAAGGTCATCGAGAGCATTGCCGACGCTGCGCAACCGGTATCGAGCGACGACAAGGACGCAATCGCGTACGTCGCAGCCAACTCCGCTGCGGACAAGGTCATCGGTGATCGCATCGCCGATGCGATGAAGAAGGTCGGCAACGAGGGTGTCATCACCGTCGAGGACAGCCAGACGTTCGGTGTCGAGCTTGAGTTCACGGAGGGCATGCAGTTCGACAAGGGCAACATTTCGCCGTACTTCATCAGTGACGCCGATCGTCAAGAAGCCGTGCTCGAGGACCCGTATGTGCTGATCGTCAACTCGAAGATCAGCTCGGTCCAGGACATGCTTTCGATCCTCGAGAAGGTCATGCAGTCGGGCAAGCCGCTGCTGATCATCGCTGAGGACGTCGAGGGTGAAGCACTCGCGACGCTCGTCGTGAACAAGATCCGTGGCACCTTCCAATCCGTGGCCGTAAAGGCCCCCGGATTCGGTGAGCGCCGCAAGGCTCAGCTCCAGGACATCGCCATCCTCACGGGTGCGACCGTCATCTCCGAAGAGGTTGGTCTCAAGCTCGACGGCGTCACGATGGACTTGCTCGGCAAGGCTCGCAAGGTCGTCATCAGCAAGGATGACACGACGGTCGTCGAGGGATCCGGATCCCACGCCGACGTCGAGGCCCGTGTGAAACAGATCCGCCAGGAGATCGACAACTCGGACTCCGATTGGGATCGTGAGAAGCTCCAAGAGCGGCTCGCAAAGCTCTCCGGTGGTGTTGCCGTCATCAAGGTTGGCGCTGCGACGGAAGTCGAACTCAAGGAGCGGAAGCATCGTATCGAGGACGCCATCCAGGCGACCCGTGCCGCAGTCGAAGAGGGCATCGTCCCCGGCGGCGGCGTTGCCTTGCTGCGCTCCGGTATTGCGATCGACAAGCTCCGCGGAGGATCCGATGACGTGAAGTCCGGGCGTCAGATCGTGAGGCGTGCGCTCGAGGCTCCGCTCCGTCAGATCTCGATCAACGCCGGCTACGAAGGTGGCGTTGTCGTAAACCACGTGATCAACGAGTCCGAAGGTAACGAGGGCTTTGATGCAGCGACGGGTGAGTACACCGACCTCATGAAGGCCGGCATCATCGACCCAGCGAAGGTGACCAGGTCAACGTTGCAGAACGCAGCTTCCGTAGCGGCTCTGCTCGTAACGACCGAGGCGCTCGTCGCTGAGAGGAAGGAAGACCTTCCTCCGATGCCAGCCGCCGGCGGCCATGACGACGGCGGCATGGGCGGGATGGGGTTCTAGGACAGGCAGACGACAGCTGACAGCGAACAGCTGACAGCTCAGACAGAGAGGGACGGTCCGACAGGGCCGTCCCTCTCTGTGTAGATCAGTAGAGAAAGTAGAAAGTAGAAGGATCCGGGCTTTGAGCTTCGATCTTTGGATTTGGAGCTCAAGGTCCAAGCTCCAAGTAGGACGGGGGCAGTCGCTACCGACTACTGACTACTCAACACTCCGTCTGCGATGAGTTGGTCTCGGACGGTCGGCCACTCGTCTTCAAGCAGGCTCCACGCCGTGTGGTCGAGCCACTCGGGGCCCACCTTCACTTCGTCGCGAAGGGTGCCCTCGAACGTGAAGCCAAGACGCTTGGCGAGCCGATCGGACCGCTCGTTGCCGACTGCGATCCTCAGAATGATCTTGTGATAGCCGAGTTCCTCGAAACCGACTTGAGTTGTCCGCGCCGTGATCTCCGTGCCGATTCCTTCTCCGGTGAGATCCGAACGAACCCAGTATCCGATCTCGCCGACTCTGTTGGCCGGTGATGTGGGCCACACCGACACATTACCGACGTGGAAGTCGGGCTCTTCGTGAAGACGGATGGCGAAATCGAAGGCTCGGGCGTCATTCCAGGCCGATGCTGATTCGCGGACGAATCGATGAGCGACCGATCGGTCGTAACCGATGGCCCAGGGGAGCCACTCTTCGAGTTCCGGCAGTGATGCTCGGACGGCATCATGCATCGGACCGACATCCCGACGTCGAAATGGGCGAAGGATGAACCGCGGCGTGTGCCGCGGTCGGCTGTGGAGTTGCTGCGCCATCGAGTGCAGCCTACCGACGTATGCTCTCGTGATGGATCTATGGGATCGACTCGAGCGGCTTTCACCGGTGGCATCGCCATCTGATGCTCGCTATGCCGTGCTCGTTCCCATCTACGAGGATGCGTCGGGAACGAACCGGATCATCTTCACGCGCCGTCCTGAGCACATGAGAACCCACCCCGGAGACGTGGTGTTCCCCGGGGGAGGACGGGAGGAAGGCGAAGACGCTATCGCGACGGCGAAGCGCGAGGCCTGGGAAGAAGTGCGCCTTCCGCCGGAGAACGTCGCCGAGATCCTGGGTGGACTTACCCCGGTGACGACCCGCGACCGGACCCGCCTCATCGTGCCGGTCGTGGCCAGAGTCGAGAGGCCGGAGGAGCTGATCGCGGATCCATCGGAGGTCGAGAGCATCATCGAACCACCGATCGACCACCTGCTCGACGACTCCCGATGGGTCACTCAGAACTGGCACGGCCACGACCTGTGGTTCTACGAATTCGAGGAAGGTACGTTGTGGGGAGCCACAGCGTTCATGGTGAGAGAGTTGCTGACCTATCTGAGATGAGAGGCATGAGACATGGGACAGAAGATGAGGACGAGATGAACCCCGAGAGACCAGACCCGCCCGAGTCTGGTGTCTCAGATCTCGAAACTGATGTCTCCTACCACATGTCTTCCGACGACTTTCGTCGGTACGGGTATGAGGTGATCGACTGGGTTGCCGACTACATGGATTCGGTGGAAGATCGACCGATCACGCCGGCGGTCGAGCCGGGAGAGATACGGTCGATGCTGCCCGATGCCGCCCCAGAGCAGCCCGAGGCATTCGATGCGATCTTGCGCGATCTCGATGAGATCGTGATGCCGGGAATCACCCACTGGCAGTCCCCGGGATGGTTCGCCTACTTTCCGGCCAACACGTCTCCGCCGTCGATTCTCGGGGAACTTGTTGCGGCAGGTCTCGGGGTCCAGGGAATGCTGTGGTCGACGAGTCCGGCGGCCACGGAGATCGAACAGGTGGTCGCAGACTGGCTGGTCGACATGCTTGGACTCCCCGAATCGTGGAAGACGACCGGTCCCGGCGGGGGTGTCATCCAGATGAGCGCATCCGACTCCACCCACACGGCGCTTGTCGTTGCCAGAGAGCGATCGTCGGGGGACCCAGGGAAGATGGTGGCCTATGCCTCGGAGCAGGCACACTCATCGATCGAGAAAGGAGCGCGGGTCGCGGGATACGGCCACGTGCGTCTCGTCGCCGTCGATGACCGATATGCGATGCGGGTCGACGCCTTGGAGGCGGCCATGGAGACCGACGTCGCCGCAGGTCTGCTTCCGGTCGCCGTGGTCTCCGCTGTGGGAACGACCGCCACGACAGCCGTTGACCCGGTTCGTGCGATCGGGGAGATCGCCCGATTCCACGGCCTCTGGCATCACGTCGATGCCGCATACGCAGGAACAGCGATGACCTGTCCCGAACTCCGGCACTATCAGGACGGCCTCGAGTTGGTCGACTCCTACACGTTCAACCCGCACAAGTGGATGTTCACGAACTTCGACTGCTCACTCTTCTACGTCGCGGACCGCAGGCCGTTGATCGAGACGCTGAGCATCCTGCCTCCGTACCTGAGGAACAAGGCCTCTGAATCGGGGGACGTCATCGACTATCGCGATTGGCACGTTCCTCTCGGGCGACGATTCCGAGCATTGAAACTCTGGTTCGTCCTCCGTTCCTACGGCGTCGAAGGGATCCGTCACCACGTGCGGGAGCATCTGGCGCTCGCTGCTGATCTGGCGGAGCGGATCGAGTCGAATCCACGGCTCGAACTGGTCGCACCGACGCCATTTGGGCTCGTTTCCTTCCGTCACACCGAAGGGAACCAATCGACCAGCGATCTGGCGACCGCGATCAATGCCTCCGGATGGGCATATGTGACTCCGTCAACGCTTGACGAAACGGCGTTCATCCGGGTCTCGATTGGTCAGACGAGAACGACGGCGGAGCACGTGGACCGGCTCTGGACCCTGATCGCCGAGGTGGTTGGCTAGTTCCCGGGCGACGAGGTCCCAGGCGTGGCGACCCATAGCTCGAACGGGCGTACGTCGGGATAGATTCTGACGACGACGGTCGAGAGTGCCTTCGCTGGGAATCAACTCCGGCGGATCACTCACGACAGGTGTCGGGTCAAGCTGCTCGATCACGATCTCCATGCCTCTTCCCATCGTGCCCGATGAGACGTGGAACAGCCACCAGAAACATCAACCGAAGCCCCAGCAGATTCGCCAGGGACACATGGAGGCATCGGCCTCTAGCGGTGCGATCGCCACGGGAGCACGCTTGATTCGGAGGTGAATCATGAGTCGAGTGGCGATGAGCCTCGTGCTGCTGATTGTGGCAGCCGCGTGTACCGCGGAAGGCCAGTCGTTGGATGCCAGCAACGACGGAACCCGTGTTCATCTGAGTCCGGGTGGAGAGGTCGAAGTCGCCCTTGAGGGGAACGCTACGACGGGATTCATCTGGGAACTCGTCGAATTGGATCCGGACGTGATCGCGTCGGGCAACGAACCGGCATACAAGGAGACTGAGAGTGGCGCAGTCGGCGATGGCGGGTCGTGGACATGGACGCTCGTCGGTCAGGAGCAAGGTGAGTGCACCGTGCGGTTCGTCTACCACCGCCCGTGGGAGGACGAACCGCCCGAAGACACGTTCTCGTTCACCGCCGTGGTCGACCCATAGGACCCAGCAGAGGATCACGACTGTCCGACAACTCTCTACTCTCTACGAGCGAACCATGGAACCACTTATCACTCCTGCTGAATCGAACCGTCTTGACCTGGCATCCGAGGATCCTCCGGCCTTGCTCATGGAACGGGCAGGCCTCGGGGTGGCACTGACTGCCATCGAGATGGGGATCGCGTACGGGGATCGCGTCATCGTGCTTGCCGGGCGGGGCAACAACGGTGGAGATGGTTACGTCGCCGCCAAGCATCTCGTGCGGCGCGGCGTTCAGGTGAGAATCCACGCCTTCGGCTTTCCCAGAGGGGACGGTGGGCCGGCACGAGCCGCTGCTGTGGCGGCGTGTCGAGCAGGCGTGCACGTCGTTGAGGCAGATGAGCCGGAGTCGGCCGATCTCATCATCGATGCGATTTTCGGTGTGGGCTTTCGGGGTTCACTGCCGAAAGACGTGGTTCCATGGACCCGACTCGATGCTCCGGTGCTCGCGGTGGATGTTCCGTCCGGACTCGATGCCACGACAGGCCTCGTCGAGAACGCAGCCTTCTACGCCGACGCCAGTGTCACCTTCGGGGCCGCGAAGACCGGCCACCTGCTCGGTGAAGGGCCCGAACGGGTGGGAGAGTTGTTCATCGTCGACATCGGTCTCGGTGAACCTCGTCCCGAACTGAGGCTCTGTGAGGAGACCGACGCCCCCGAGCCGGTGCGAACCCGGCATGCTCACAAGTGGTCGGTCGGCTCGGTCGCCGTCGTCGGTGGTTCGCCGGGGATCACCGGTGCCGCGATGCTCACTGCACGTTCGGCACTCGCTACAGGAGCGGGAGCAGCGACCGTGATCTGCCCCGGCGCTCTCCAACCGATCTATGCCATGTTGGATGCCGGCGTGATGAGCCGCGGAGCCGGACAAGGGGAGCGGTTCACACCCGACGATGTTGCTGCGGTCCTCGCCGAGGCAGAACGTTACGACGTGCTCGCCGTGGGTCCCGGGCTTGGGCTCGTCGATCGGGAATTCGTCAGGGGATTGCTCGAACGCTGGGATGGGCCGATCGTGCTGGACGCAGACGGTCTGAACGCTCTGGACGGTCCGGGAGTTCTCGTGAGAGAGCCCGATACGATCATCACTCCTCACTCCGGCGAGTTCACCCGACTGACCGGGAGCGACCCGACATACGGTGCCGCTGAGGCTCTGGCGACTGAGAGCGGCGCGGTCGTACTGCTCAAGGGAAATCCGACCTTTGTGACTGACGGTGATGAGACGTGGGCTGTCGCAGCCGGGGGTCCGGAGCTCGCAACGATCGGCACCGGAGACGTGCTGACCGGGATGGTCTCCGCGTTCGTCGCCGGTGGCCTCCCCGCAGCGATGGCTGCCAGATCCGCCGCCTACCACCACGGTGCAGCGGGGGCGCGGCTTGCGCGAAACGAGATCGTCACTGCGACAGGGCTTGTTTCCGAGATCGCCCGCTGACGGCGATCCCTGAGAACCGGTGCACAGTCCCGGTTTCGTTCGTTGGCGTCCTACAAGAGGATCCAAGCCGGAGATAGGGCATTTCTCCCCTGATCGGTTGGTCGCACCGTCCTTTCTTCGCTATGCTCCCTGTCGTCTCGAGTTCCGGATGTCTTCGACGCGGTGCACGGTGACGTCTAGTACTGCGTAGATCATGAAGAGAAGAATTGGGGAGGATCATGTCCGTCGAACGCGAAGTTGACGACTTCGATGCGACCTTCAAGCCCAAGGGAGCTTGGGCGTTCGTATTGGGATTCTCTGTCCTGCTGTTCCTGCTGTGGATGTCCGTGTACCTGGTCCTGTTGAGCAGGGGGATCAACACATGAGCGATGACATCCAGTCGGACGATGCTCCACAGAGCGATGACCCTCAGGGTGATACGAAGCAGCGCATGCACATCGATCCTTACGAGCGAAACTGGATCAAGATCGCGATCGCGTTCCTTGCATTCTTTGTGGTCATGATCACGATCGCAGGATTGGCGCTTGGTATCCAGGTTCCCACCGATGAGGGGCGTGTCAACCCGAACGAACTCGACTCAGCACTGCCCTGGTCGGAACCGGGTCTTCGGGAGATCGTTCCCGGCGAGGAGTACGAGGTCTACGTCGTTGCACGGCGTTTCAGTTTCGAGCCCAGGGACATCACGGTTCCGAAGGGGGCCAGGGTGACGTTCTGGGCCACCTCCGCAGACGTGCAGCATGGTTTCGCTCTTGATGGCACGAACGTGAACATGATGGTGATTCCCGGACAGGTGTCGAGGCTCGCTGCAACCTTTGATGTGCCTGGGGAGTACAACTTCATCTGTCACGAGTATTGCGGCTTAGGTCACGCCGTCATGTACGGCACATTGACGGTCGAGTCGTAGGTCCGGGGAGAACGAAATGATCGAAGACCGACCCACCCAGGAAACCCGCGAACTCAGCAAGGGCGAGAAGCGGTTCGTCGGCTATCACGTGATCTTCGCCGTCGCGGCACTCTCGATCGGGATCCAATACGGTCCGATGCAGGCGCTCGAACACGCTGGCCTCGACCTGTATCCGAAACTCAGCTTCCTCGCGAGCTCCTACTACCAGGGCCTGACCCTTCACGGTGTGCTCAACGCTCTCATCTGGACGACGTTCTTCATCACCGGTTTCCTGACGTTCGTGGTCATCAAGGCGCTTGAACGACCCCTCAAGTATCCATGGCTCAACCGGATCGGGTTCTGGATGATGGTCGTCGGACTTCTGACCGCGGCGGTACCGATCCTGGCCGGCAAGGCGACCGTTCTCTACACGTTCTACCCGCCGATGGAGGCCAGTGCCTTCTTCTACATCGGACTCGTGCTCGTCGTCGTCGGGAGCTGGATCGAAGGCTACGGCATGTACTTCACGTTCTACGAGTGGAGGAAGGAGAACGTGGGCATTCGCTCGCCGTTCGTGGTGCTGGCGGCCCTCGTCACGATGGTCATGTGGCAGATCGGCACGCTCGGTGTTGCCGCAGAGATCCTCGCGATCATCCTTCCGTCGGTCTTCGGCTGGACGTCGGGGACCGATCCGCAGCTCTCGCGGACCCTGTTCTGGTACACGGGACATCCACTTGTGTACTTCTGGGTCCTTCCTGCATACCTCTCGTGGTACGCGATGCTGCCCAAACAGGTCGGTGGGAAGATGTTCAGCGACTCGCTGGCACGCCTCTCCTTCTGGCTCTTCCTCATCCTGTCGGTACCGCTCGGGTTCCACCACCAGTTCGCCGACCCCGGGGTCCCCGCAGGATGGAAATTCATCCATGCTCTGTTGACATTCGCCGTGGCGTTCCCGTCGATGATGACGCTGTTCACGGTGGTGGCATCACTCGAATATGGTGGCCGGAAGCGCGGAGGCAAGGGCCTGTTCGGCTGGATCAAGGCACTTCCCTGGGGCGACCCTTCTGTGTCGTGGCAGCTCCTCGCCGGACTCCTGTTCATTTTCGGTGGCATCGGCGGCATCGTCAACGCCTCGTACAGCGTCAACCTGGCGCTGCACAACACGTCATGGGTTCCCGGTCACTTCCACCTGACGGTGGCGTCGGCCGCAACCATGACGTTCGTCGCCATCAGCTTCTGGCTCGTGCCGTACCTCACCGGCAAACCCCTGTGGAGGCCGAAACTCGGCGTGATCGCCGGGTGGACCTACTTCGGCGGCATGTTGATGTTCTCGAACGCGATGCATGTCATCGGCCTCCTCGGTGCCCCGCGGCGAACCCCGCTCGGCCTGGCTCCCTACATTCCGGGAGAGTGGGCCGGTCACCTCTGGCGTGTCGGTGTCGGTGGAACGATCATGTGGATCGGGCTGATGCTCTTCATCGTCATCGTCTTCATGACCGCCGTGCAGCGCAAGCGGCTGCCGGAGGGCGAAACGATCGAGGTACCGATCGCCGAGTCACTCCAGGATCCGCAGAACACGCCCGTCTGGCTGGACCGTTGGCGCCCCTGGCTGATCGCGAGCGTTGTCGTCATCCTGCTGTCGTACGGTCCACAACTGTACGAGCAGATCACCCAGGTTCAACTGACGTCGCCGGGATTCACACCCTGACGACCCACGAACGTAACCTGTCGGCGTGAGAACCGACGGGCCTT
>CAXMQQ010000033.1:0-30755 GCA_964195545.1 uncultured Acidimicrobiia bacterium
CACATTCGCCTGCGTTCCAACGGCGGTTCCCACGACCCAGAGAACCTCACCACCCTGTGCTGGTTCCACCACCATGTTGCGATCCACCAACAAGGCTTCCGAATCGACCCCGACAGCCCACCACTCAAACGAAGACTGCTCCGAACCCCGACAAACCCAGACCCACCCAGACCGACCCGCCCGGCGTACCCGATACCCACTACGCCACCGCAGACGGCCACCGACTACCGAACTACGGATTACTCTCTCCGCCATGGACATTGCTGCAATCGTTGAAGAGCGGGGACGTGTCGCCGGAGATCTCGTGCTGGTTGACGACTTTCTCAACCATCGGGTCGATCCCGTGATCATCGACGAGATCGGGCGACAGATCGCCGAGCAGTTCGCCGATCTCGAACCAGACCTCATCGTCACGGCCGAAGCTTCCGGGATTCCACCCGCGATGGCCACCGCCCGATATCTCCCGGTGCCCGTGGTGTACGCCAAGAAGTATCACTCGATCGGCGATCGGGACACCCTCGTTCGTGAGGTTGTCTCTCCGACCAAGGGTGTCGAATACCGCATCGAGGTGGCAAGGCGTGCGCTCGAACCCGGTGGCAGTGCGCTCATTATCGATGACTTCCTCGCAGGCGGGCGGACGGCACAGTCGCTCGGCCAGATCGTCGAGGAGTCAGGCGGCGTCGTCGCCGGCTTCGCCTTCGTGATCGAGAAGCAGTTCGCTGGCGGACGGAATCTCCTCAAGGCAAACGGCTGGGACGTCTGGTCACTCGTCGAGATCGCTGGAATCGAGAACGGGAAGCCGGTCATCGCCGGTCGTTGACGGTCATCCTCAAAGGCTGACGATTCCGATCCCGATTGCGATGTAGAGCACACCTGCGATGACCTGCAGGAACGCCCGCGGGTTCGCCTCGGTCTGAACCTCTTGCGGAGTTGTTCCATCGGATCCTGGCGTCGGCCCGAACAACGGCCCTGGTGCTCTTACTCCTCTTCGTCGACGCGACGCCCACCGGATACTGCTCCGACAGCGCACACGATCACCTACTCAGGATCTCGCTCGTGTAGCGGGAGGACGGTGTCGTCGGCGTGCTCATCTGACGTCATCACGATGGAACGTACCCGATACCCGCCTGATGGCTTGCAGCCGATGAACGACCGGATGCAGGCGTACGTCGGATTGCTCGTCGCCGCCGTCCGGAATAGGCCCGCGGCGATCCCGACCGTGTCCGGCACGGGAGCGCTGGTCGCTGTGGGTGCGTTCCTCTTGCAGGTCAGAGCACAGACGGTGGTCGGGTCCAGCAGAACAGCGATCATCCTCAGTGCGGAGCCTCTGTTCGCCGCGGCAACGGCCGCGGTGGTCGTCGGCGAGCGCCTGACCACATCGGGGTGGATCGGAGCTGCGCTGATCATGGTTGGGATGTACGTCGTTCTGGCGTTTTCACCGGCGGAGCAAGCAGACCTCGTCGCAGCTGAATCGGTGAGCGACGCTCACTGAGTCCTCTCGATACGGCGGATCCATCGGCTGCACACCGCGATGCCGGCGAGCATCGCAAAGAGCACGACGAACAGGATCGCAAGGAGTTCGGGGCCCGCGAAGTACGAGGTAGAGCATGTGCCGATTCCTTCGGGGCAGAGGCCCCAACCCGATCCTCCACCGGCGAGATCAGCGATGACGAGCATGGGAACGAGGGCCGTCGCAGCGGCAACGGCTATCAACACACCAAGCAGTGTTCGGAGAACGATCAACACGGGAAGAAGGCTACCCGGGATCGCCGGTTGCCCAGGTTCCCGGCACACTGCTACGGTCAAATACCACTCATGTCATTCCAAACGAACCCCTCTCCAAGTCCCGTACCGGCGGGCTATCACGCCGAGGTCTTCACCGACGAAGAGCGGGAACTCCTAGGTCGCTTCTTCACCAACATTGACGGCCCGGTGTTCGGAATCGTCAATCTTCCCGAGGTCGTCAAAGGAGCGCTTTTCGCCCGCTACAGTCGTTCGCCCCACTCCATCAGACGGCTCTTCCTCGACGAGTTCGTCTCCCAGCCGGACCTGGGCGTCCGCGCCGTCGCTGGGGTTCTCGATGCGGACCCTGCAGTCGGCCTCGAGAAGGCTCAAGGCCTCTATAACCGGGTGTTCACACAGTTCGGGGACGATTCTGTTGCTCAACTCGGCGGTGCCCACATAGCGTGCGAGCAAGCATCGAACATTCTCACCAAGGTCCTCGAGTGGGGTCGCCTCGCCTCATACCTCGAGCAATCCACGCGGTACATCTTCTACGACCGGAAGCTCGGCGACCGATACCGCTACTACGTACCGGAAGAGCTAGTCGGATCCTCGCTCGAAGCGGATTTCCGCTCGACCATGAACGACCTGTTCGACATGTACTCGGCGCTGATCGGTCGAGCCGTCCCCTACTACGAGTCGCTCTTCCCGAAGCAGGACACCGATTCGATGGGTGTGTGGCGCTCAACGATCCGCGCGAAAGCCTGCGACGATCTACGGGGCATGCTGCCGGCGGCGACTGTGTCGAACGTCGGCATCTTCGGAAGCGGTCAGGCATACGAAATGCTCCTGATGCGAATGCGGGCGCATCCGCTCGACGAGATTCGCAGCTACTCGGACCTGATGCTCACCGAGCTTCGAACGATGATCCCCTCGTTCCTGACCAGGGTCGACGTTCCCGATCGTGGCGGAGCTTGGAGCGAATATCTGGCGTCGGTCGCGGCTGATCTCGAATCGCGAGCAGCTGCCCTCGACCTCGAGCCGGAGGATCGACCGGAGGTGAAGCTTGTCGAGTGGGATCCCGACGGCGAGGCAAAGGTCGCGGCCGCGGCCCTCTACGCGGTGAGCGATCTTCCGGATGACCAACTCCTCGCCTACGTGCGGACGCTCCCGTCAGAGGACAGGGCGAATCTCATCAAGACGGCCGTCGGACCTCGATCGAATCGGCGCCACAAGCCGGGCCGTGCAATGGAACGCACGTCGTACCGGTTCGACGTTCTCTCGGACTACGGCATCTTCCGGGACCTACAGCGTCACCGGATGCTCACGATCGAATGGCAACGTCTCTCAACAGGTCACGGCTACATCACACCGGAAGCGATTGCCGACATCGGCGCGACGACGACATGGAATGAAGCGATGGAACGGACCGCCGCGCTTGCCGACCGAATCGCAGCAGCCTTTGGCCCGACGGTTGCCCAGTACGCGGTGCCGTTCGCATACCGGGTCCGCTACTACATCGACATGAACGCACGAGAGGCGTTCCATTTCCTCGAACTGAGAAGCCAGGCTTCGGGCCATCCCGGCTATCGCAGAGTCGCCCAACAGATGCACGACCTCATCCGCGACGAGGCCGGTCACCGGGTCATCGCCGATGCGATGCAGTACGTCGACCACAACGACTACGACCTGGCACGGCTCGAAGAAGAACGAAGACTGGCAGCGAAGAGAGCGGCGCAAGAACCTACCAGTAGAAAGTAGAACGAACCGAGGGGCCTTCGGCTTCGTGTCTCTCTACCTTTCTGCTTTCTACTTTGTACTTCCTATCCCTGTAGCGGGATCCTCAGCACCAAGGCGTCGTCCTCCACCGCCCACTCCGCACGACCGATGAGCGAGTAGTCCATGTAGTCCTTCTCGGCACTGTCGATCCAGACCCGCCGGGCTTCACCCTCGAGCGGCGGGATCCCACGCTCCTTCACGGCTTTCGCCCGGTCACGGAATCGGTCAAGAAACTCGTCGACGTTCAATTGGGCCATAGATCTCCTGTTCGTCTCCGCCCGCAGCGTACCCGACCGCCGGTCGTCGGCGCAGACCCATACGACGTCCAGGACTACCCTTGAGTCATGCTCGAACGCCGCCTTCTCATCGTGTCCGGCAAAGGCGGCGTTGGCAAGTCCGGGGTCTCCGCGGCCCTCGGCATCCTCGCCGCTCGTCGGGGGAAGCGCGTTCTCGTTCTCGCGATGATCCAACCCAGCGGACTCGCCGCTCACCTCGGCGTCGACTCCCTCACCTACGAACCGACCCGTATTCGACCGGGATTGTTCGCCGCGGCGGTCGATCGCTCTCACGCCCTCGAGGAATACCTCGGTCTCCAACTCCACGTGCCCCGTTCGCTTCCCATGAGACAGCTGTCCAATGCCCTCAGTGTCTTGGCTGATACCGCACCCGGGATCCGAGAGATCGTCACGATAGGCAAGCCCATCTTCGAGGTCCTGCGTGGCGAGTGGGATCTGGTCATCGCGGATGCTCCTCCGCTCGGCCAACTGCAGTCGTATCTCTCAGCACCACAGACCATCACCGGACTCGTTCCGATGGGTGCCGTACGGGAGCAGGCCTCCCGGTTCGAGTCGACACTCGCAGATCCTTCAATCAGCGGCCTCCTCCTCGTCACAACCCCCGAAGAGCTTGCTGTTCTCGAGACCAGGGAGGCGATCGCTCAGATCGACGCTGAACGGCAGATCCTCATTGCCGGCGTGGTCGCCAACCGAGTCCTTGAACCGCTGGAAGTAGAATCCGGCGCAGTTGACGCCGTGTCGGACGGCCCACCGCGAGACGCCGGTCTGCTCCACACCGGATTGGTTGAGTCCCAGGCTGTCTGGCTCCGATCGATCCCCGATGATCCCCGCCTGCCGTTCCTCTTCGGATTCCACACACCGGCAGAAGTATCGGAACGTCTCGCCGAGATCTGCGAGTCATTCGCATGAGCCGAGAGACGACCACCGTGATCGTGACCGGCGCGGGAGGAGTCGGCAAGACGACGATCTCTGCCGCCGTCGCCATACGGCTGGCGGGGTCCGAGCGGCGCACCGTCGTCATGACCGTGGATCCCGCACGACGCCTCGCCGATGCCCTGAGTCTGCACTCCCTGGCGAATGAGCCCTCGCCTGTGCCGGACGTCACCGGCTTGTGGGCTTCTACGCTCGACGCGTCGGCGTCCTGGGAGGGCGTCGTCCACCGGTACAGCGATCCCGACGTTGCGGAGCGTCTCCTCAAGAACCATTACTTCCGTGCCATCGCCGATCGCTTCCCTGCCGCTCAATCATTCGCAGCAGCAGAAACCATGGCGATGATGATCGAATCTGGCAACTGGGACGCGATCGTCGTCGACACACCCCCATCGGCCGGCGGCCTCGATTTCTTCCTCGCACCGTCCCAGACCGCAGAGCTCATCGGGGGGAAGCTGATCCGGTGGCTCACCGGATCTCAACTCCCCGGTCGGCGATTCCTCTATCGGTTCACCGGGCGTCCCATCCTCAAGATCGCAGACACGATCCTCGGCGGGCCCCTTCTCGAGGACGTTGCCGAATTCCTGCTCGATCTCCGGACCATGTACGACCAACTCGCCGCACGCGCCGAGACCATCAAGCGTCACCAGCAACGAGCTACGACGCTAGTCGCGACGACCGCCGATCCGGCACCCGTGGCCGAGGTACTCAGATTCTTCGAGGAATTGACGGAGGTCTCGGTCGAACCCGCTGCCGTGATCCTGAATCGTGCCCTGCCCCTCGAGTGGACGACCGCCTCCCGGCAGCCGATTCGCGGTATCCCGGATCCTGAGCTTCGGGCCATCCTCAAAGCAAATCTGATCAGATGGGGTGGGGAAGCACGCCGACAGGCAACAGCGATGGAGGGCATCGCCGATCGATACGGTGTCCCGCTCATCACCGTGCCGTGGGTTGCCGACTCGCCTACGACCGTTGAAGGTCTCGGGCAGCTGCTCGCCGACGTCGATGGCCTCGACCCGCTGATAACGGACGACTGACACCAGACTGCGAACAGTGAAGACCATCACGTAGACGCGGACGTTGCTGTCGGCGGTTCGCTGGCTGCTCGCTCTCCGTCCTCACATCACCACCGAGGGGCCGAGCAGCTCCCTCAATTCCGCGAACAGTGCTGATCTCGGCTCGACCCTGTGCTCCGAACCCAGCTCGATGACGCGCTCCCCGCCGTCCGATGTCATGTGCAGGAAGACACCAGCGTTCCCGGGATGATTCGCGAGCACACCCCGCAGTTGCTCGACCGTTGAACGCGACATCCGCGTCGCTGGGACCTTGAGTCGGACCGAGGTTTCTGCCTCGAGGCGCGGTTCTCGCACCTGCTGAGCGATCATCTTGACGTCGTCGCCACGATGGTCGACGCGTCCGGTGATGATGAGCACAGCGTCCTCGCGGATCATCGGTCCGAACTCCGTGACGGTTCGTGGGAAGCACACGACTTCAACCGAACCTTGGAGATCTTCGAAGTTGAAAAAGTACATTGGATCCCCGGCCTTCGTATACCGGGTGTTGATCGAGCCGACAACGCCACCGATCGTTGCGGTTGACTTGTCCTCCATCTCCCACATCCCCGGCATCGAGGTTGAACACATCGCTTCGAGCGCCTGTTCAACACCGAGGAGCGGGTGGTCGGAGACGTAGAGGCCCAGCATCTCCTTTTCAAAGGCGAGCTTCACCTTCTTCCCCCACTCGACGTCGGGTATCGCGAGTCCCTCCGAGTCTGCATCGTCGTTGGCCCCGCCGAACAGACTGTACTGCCCCATGTCTTCGGCACGGCGTCGAGCGATCGTCGCGTCGAGTGTGTCGTGAGCGACTTCGAAAAGACCCATCCGGTTGTGACCGAGGGAGTCGAATGCACCGGCCTTGATGAGCGACTCAACCGTGCGCTTGTTCAACGCGCTCACGTCGACCCGATCGACGAAGTCACCGAAGTCCTCGAACGGGCCGTTGGTATCCCGATCCTCGACGATCTGGGCAACGACCGCTTCTCCGACGTTCCGGATGGCGGAGAGGCCGAACGAGATCGACCCGTCCACACCGACGAAGTCCGACTCGGAAACGTTGACGTCGGGGACGTGTACGGGGATGCCCATGATCCGACACTGGTGGAGGTAGATCGCGGTCTTGTCCTTGTCCCGCTTGACCGCAGTCAGCAGAGCCGCCATGTACTCCGCCGGGTAGTGGACCTTGAGCCACGCCGTCTGATAGGCAACGAGAGCGTATGCCGCCGAGTGAGACTTGTTGAATCCATAGCCGGCGAAGTGCACGATGAACCCGAAAAGCTCTCTACCGAGTGCTTCGGGATGACCCCGTTCGACGCATCCGGCGACGAACTTCTCTTCCTGCTGGTTCATCACCGCGGGGATCTTCTTGCCCATGGCCTTGCGGAGCGCGTCCGCCTCCACCATCGAGAAGCCCGCCATCGTCTGAGCGGTCTGCATGACTTGCTCCTGGAAGACCATGATCCCGAAACTGTCGGACAGCACGTCTTCAAGATCCGGGTGGAGATACTCGATCGGCGCCTTGCCATTCTTCCGATCGGCGTACTCGTGATGCATCCCGGCACCGAGCGGCCCCGGTCGATACAGAGCGTTCAACGCAACGAGGTGATCGAACACTTCCGGCTTGAGATTCCGCATCAGGGCCCGCATCGGCCCTCCCTCGAACTGGAACACTCCCATCGAGTCCCCACGCTGGAACATGTCGAAGACGAGTGGATCGTCAAGCGGTATGGCGTCGATGTCCGGTCGTAAGCCGGTGTTGCGCTCGATCAGTTCGAGAGCCCGCTCGATCGTCGTCAGATTGCGCAGCCCCAGGAAGTCCATCTTGAGGAGACCGAGCGCTTCGACTCCGTGCATCTCGTACTGGGTCACGACTTCGGCGTCCGCACCCTTTCGTTGAACGGGGACCACTTCGGTCAGGGGCACCGGTGAGATCACGACCGCAGCGGCGTGAATCGAATCCTGTCTCCGCAGGCCTTCCAATCCACGTGCCGTGTCGATCACTTCCCTGGTGATCACATCGGATTCGTAGAGATCTCGCAGACCGGACGCCGCGGTGAAATGGTCCCGATCCATCTGCTCCCCGGCGTGCCCCGGATCCTCCAGGCACTGTCCCAGGGTCGCGTCCTTGCCGAGAATTGACGGCGGCATCAGCTTTGCCGCCCGATCACCTACTCCGTAGGGGTGACCGAGAACCCTGGCGGCGTCGCGGATTGCCTGTTTCCCTTTGATCGTGGAGAAGGTGATGATCTGGGCGACGTGATCTGAGCCATATCGCTCAGCGCAGTACTGGATCATCTCGCCACGATGTCGCTCATCGAAATCCATGTCGATGTCCGGCATCTCACGGCGACCCGGGTTGAGGAAGCGTTCGAAAATCAACCCGTACGCGATCGGATCCAGCCCGGTGATCTCCAAGCAGTATGCAACGATCGAACCCGCCGCACTGCCGCGGCCCGGACCGGTACGGATCCCTCGCTCTCTTGCGTGACGGATCAGATCCCACACGATCAGAAAGTACGCCGAGAATCCCATCTCGACGATCACACGAAGTTCATACTCGAGTCGCTCCGCGATCTCGTCGTCGAATTCGCCGTACCTCCGTCGCGCTCCCTCCATGACGAGATCTCGCAGATAGCTCGTCTCATCCATGCCGTCGGGAACCGGGAACTGCGGCAGCAAGATCTTGTCGAAATCGAGCGACACATCGGCTCGGTCCGCGATCAACAGGCTGTTGTCCGTCGCCCCCGGGTACCGGTCGGCCGGGAACCGCTCACGCATCTCGCTTGCCGTCTTGATGTAGAACTCCTCCGACCCGAACCGGAATCGATCCTCGTCGCTCTTGTTCGCACCCGTCTGGATACAGAGGAGGACATCGTGAGCGTCGGCCTCGTAGGCATAGGTGTAATGGCTGTCGTTGGAGGCAAGCAGCGGCGCGCCGATATCCCTGGAGATCTGCAGGAGGTCGTCCATGATCCGTTGCTGCCCCGGGATCCCATGATCCTGGACCTCGATGAACCAGTTGTCCTTGCCGAAGATGTCCTGATACATCGCTGCGGCAGCAACAGCGGCGTCGTAGTCACGAACCTGACCGACGTTGCCCTCCTCGCCCGAACCATCCGGCGCGAGGAGTTGCGGGACGTGACCCCCGAGGCAACCTGAGGCCGCGAGGATTCCCTCGCTGTGCTCTGCGAGCAGTTCACGATCCATGCGTGGCTTGTAGTAGAAGCCCTCGAGATAGGCTCGCGACGCCAATTTCATGAGATTGTGGTAGCCGACTTCGTTCTCGGCGAGCAAGGTCAGGTGATAGCGCTTGTCCTCACGACGCGGAAGCCGATCGAAGCGCGATCCGGGCGTCACATACGCCTCGATGCCCAGAACCGGTTTGATCCCTACGTCCGCCGCTGCCTTGCAGAAGTCGATGACCCCGTACAGCACACCGTGGTCCGTGATGGCGATGGCCGGCTGATCATCTGCGGCGGCCGCACGAACCATGTCTTTCACGCGCGCCGCACCATCGAGCATCGAGAACTCGGAGTGGACATGGAGATGGGCGAATCCGTCGCGCGGCAACAGAACTCCTCGGTGGGCGAACTACAGGTATGTAAGCACGACCCGCGACGCCATGCGATACCTGCCCACGGTGCCCCTCAACGTGGCCTATCCTCGATTAGGAACCCGACCTTCAAGGAGCACCATGCGCATCGGCATCCTCACCGGCGGCGGAGACGTTCCCGGCCTGAACCCATCGATCAAGGCGGTCGTCGAGCGAGTTGCCGACGGCGGCCACGAAGTCGTCGGTATCCGACGCGGCTGGGGAGGACTCCTCAACGCCAACCTTGCCGACCCGGCTTCGATGGAGGACCATTTCGTCGATCTCAATCCTGCCGCGGTCCGGACGGTCGACCGCACGGGTGGGACGTTCCTCCACACCAGTCGCACCAACCCGGCACGAGTGCGCCGCGATGAGTACCCCTCCTTCCTGGGTGATCCACCGGAGGGAGATGGACCGTTCGACACGACGGATCACGTGTTGCGCGTCCTGGAAGCCAAGCAGATCGACGTCCTCATCCCGATCGGCGGCGACGACACGCTCTCCTACGGGCTTCGTATGCACGAAGAAGGCATTCCCGTGATCGCGATCCCGAAGACGATGGACAACGACGTTCACGGCACGGACTACTGCATCGGCTTCTCTACAGCCGTCACACGGGGCGTGGAATTCATCCACAATCTCCGTACCAGCACGGGGAGCCACGAAAGAATCGCCATCGTCGAGCTCTTCGGACGCTACTCCGGAGAGACCTCGTTGGTCACCGCCTATCTTTCGGGCGTTGACCGCTCCCTTATCTCCGAGGTTCCGTTCGACATTGATCGGCTCGCAGAATTGATTATGGGCGATAAGGAGAGGAATCCGTCCAACTATGCGATGATCACCATCTCGGAGGGCGCAACGATCAAGGGCGGCGAAATGGCTCTGTCCGGTGAGTCGGACGCCTACGGTCACCGCAAGCTCGGCGGAATCGGCCAACTTACGGGCGACCTGCTCACCGAGCGAACCGGTCAGGGAATCATCAATCAGACGGTCGGATATCTGATGCGGTCGGGCCGTCCCGACTCGCTCGACCTCATGGTTGCTCGCAACTACGCCATCATGGCCGCTGATCTCGCGCTCGAGGGCGCTTCCGGGCGGATGGTGTCGCTGCGCGGGGGCACGTACACTCACGTGCCCATCTCGGTCACCGGCGAGGGTGTGAAGCGTGTCGACGTCACCGAGTTCTACGACTCGATCAACTACCGGACGAAGGTGCGCCACGTCACCGGCAAACCGATGTTCCTCTACTAGGCGCTTGCCGCTTCAGGAGCTCACAGAATGAGTGTCATCGGAGTTCTCACAGCCGGCGGCGATTGTCCCGGTCTCAATGCCGTCATCCGAGGCGTCGTGGCTCGCGCCGAAGAGCGCGACTCAGAAGTGCTCGGCATCAAGAACGGGTGGGAGGGCCTGATGCAGGGCCAGACCGTCTCGCTCGATCGGGATGCTGTTCGCGGGATCCTGACGAGGGGCGGAACGATTCTCGGAACGTCGCGAATGGACCCGTACGTTCACGGCGACGGCTACGCCTCCTGCGAACGAACGATCAAAGCGAACGGGATCGACAGCCTCATCGTCATCGGCGGCGATGGGACGTTGCGGTCCGCGCTGCGACTCTCGGAAGAGGGGTTGCCGGTGATCGGCGTTCCGAAGACCATCGACAACGACATCTGCGGTACCGACGTGACGTTCGGTTTCGACACGGCAGTCAGCATCGCAACGGAGGCCATCGATCGACTCGCGACCACGGCCGAGGCGCACAACCGCGTCATCGTCGTCGAGGTTATGGGCCGCACGAAGGGATGGATCGCTACGTACGCAGGGATCGCCGGCGGTGCCGATGCCATCATCGTCCCCGAATTCGAGTACAACATCGACGACATCGCGGACACACTGCGTCAGCGGCACCGCAAGGGCATCAAGTATTCGATCGTGGTTGTCGGTGAAGGTGTGGAACCACCGCCCGGATACGAGCCGAAGGAACACAGGAAGGACGCCTTCGGCTTCGATCGACTCGGCGGCGTCGGATACCGCATCGCCGCCGCGATCGAAGATCGCACAGGCTTCGAGGCACGCGTCTCCGTTCTCGGTCACGTCCAGCGTGGCGGCACCCCGTCTGCATTCGACCGGGTTCTCGCAACACGGCTCGGAGTTGCTGCCGCAGATCGTGCCATCGACGGCGAGTCCGGCGTGATGGTGGCCTTGCGCTCGATGAACATCGAGTCCGTGCCCCTGAGAGAAGCCGTCGACTCCATCCGCGGCGTCCCGGAAGAGCTATTCAGGACGGCGACGACGTTCTTTGGTTGAGCCTGTTGGCCCGCAATCCGTAGTCCGTACGCATCCGGTGATGGCCACTCAATCTTCGGCGTATCTATGCGGAGTACGCAACACACCTGGCGCAACCGGGTCAGGTGCCGATCGGCGGACGTTTCTTGGGGGCCGACTTCTGCGGCTTCGCCATCTTCTTCGGCTTCTCTGGCGGTTCGGAGGCGTTCGATGCTGCGTCGCAAAGGTCGGCGAATGAATCGAGGATCGCCTGTCCGAATAGGCCCACGTCAGGCATGATCCCGTAGTCGACGTTGATCCCCCACGACACGGTGCCGTCGTAGGAGAACAGCGCGAGGCCGATACCGTGGCTCTCCCAAAGCGGGACGAGCGGATACGTTGCATCAAGGCGGGCATCGAGAAGATACAGGGGGAACTGAGGACCCGGGACGTTGGTCACCGTCATGTTGAATGGGCGGGCGTTCGTTGCGAGTCTGGCCCCGAGGGCGACCAGGGTCGCCGGCGCACCCGCCGAGACACGCACGAGCGTTGCTGCTCCGAGTGCCTGGTCAGTGTCCTTGAGTTTCTCCGTCTCTGCACGCACCTTCCGCAACCGGGAGGCAGCATCGTCATCGTCGATCGGGAGCGCGGCGAGCCACATGGCCACCTGGTTGCCGAGCGTTCCCCGCTGATCCTTGGAGCGAACGCTGACCGGGGCCATGACGCGGAAATCGGTGCCTTCGAGAGCCTTCTCGGAACTGCCCCGTTCTTCGATCAAGAACCGCCTAACCGCTCCTGCCACGACGGCAAGGAACACATCATTGACCGTGCCCCCGAGTTTGTTCTTCACCGCTTTCACGTCGGCAAGTGGAATGTTCACCCAATCGAATCTACGGCCTGGTCCAATGTCACCATTGATCGGTGTCTTCCCCGTTGGGATGAGCCAGCCGGATGCCAGCGAAGCCCCCATGGCCTGCAGCCGTCCACCGAGAGACTCGACCAATCCGGTCGCGTTCCCGAGAAGGTTCTGGATGTTCTGGACCGAGCCGATGGTCTCCGAGATGCGGCGCGTCGTCTCGCGCACGAGTAGTTCGGTGCCGTTCGGCACCGGACGTGGCTCGTAGACCGGTGACGGGAGGATCTCTTCGGACGGCACAAGGGACATGAGAACGGCCATCAGGTCCACACCGGACATCCCATCGATCATGCAGTGGTGGATCTTCGTGACGATCGCGAAGCGCCCGCGATCGAGCCCCTCGACAACGACCATCTCCCACATGGGCTTCGACCGATCGAGCTGTTGCGACATGAGCCGACCCGCGATCCGCTTCAACTGTTCTTCCGTGCCGGGACGGGGCAGGGCGATGTGACGGATGTGGTAGTCGATGGTGAAGTGATCGTCATCGACCCACACGGGGAATCGTTCAATGGGGACACGCACAAGCCGTTGGCGATATCTCGGGATCATGTACAACTTCGATTCGATGAACTCCCGAAGCCGACCCACGTCGATCCCACCGTTCTCGAGAGCGAAGGAGCCGGAGTCGAACACCGTGACCGCGCCGACGTGCATGTGCGTCGTACGTGACTCGAGCGCGAGGAACGAGTTATCCAGCGCCGACAGGCGTTCATAGTGGATCGACACAGGACCTCCGGTTGACAATCTACTAGGAGCGCGCTGAGCAATACATGTCACCCATCTCGACGACCAGGCATCGCCACGCGCTGTAGCTTCGGCTTCGCCACTCCGACACAAGGAGCGGCGAAGCCTCATCCTTGCGCGTGGCGCGCCTGGCCGCCGATCTGGACAACGGCATCACTCAGCACACTCCTAGCGGGTGTGTTCACGGCGCTCCGACGCGATTACTCAACCGCTCCTCGCGTCGGTGAGCCGAGGCTATCGAGTGACCCGACGAGGTCAGGCGGCAATGGTGCGTGAACCGTCATCGGCCCGGAGCCCGATGGATGCTCGAATGTGAGGGCCTCGGCGTGGAGCCATGTCCGGCCCGGATCGCCCGCCATCCGTCGCCCCGGTCCATAGACGGGGTCACCGATGATCGGGTGCTCGATGGCACGCATGTGGACCCGGATCTGATGGGTGCGACCGGTCTCGAGTGTGACGGCCATGAGTGATTCGTCCTGATCCTCCCAATCGGCGAGGCGCCGGTAGTGAGACCGAGCCTGGCGACCTCCTTCGGTCACCGTCATTCGCGTCGGGTGGGCGTGATCGCGTCCTACCGGAGCGTCGATCGTTCCGTTGGTGTTGGTGAACCGTCCGGCGACCAGAGAGAGATAGCGCCGATGGACGGCACGTTCTTTGAGGGCCGCCTGCAAATGGTCGAATGCAACGGGCGTCTTCGCCACGATGAGGAGTCCGGACGTGTCACGGTCGATCCGGTGCACGATCCCCCACCGGTGCTCGGGGCCGAGGTCGGCGATCTCGGGGATGCGGGCCAGCAGTCCGTTCGCAAGCGTCCCACCCGAACGACCCGCGCCGGGGTGAACGACCACTCCTGCGGGTTTGTCGACAACGATCACATCGCCGTCCTCGTACGCGATGTCGAACTCGACCTCGATGTCCGGTACAACGGGAACTTCGTCGACGACGAGATCGACATCAAGCACGTCGCCTGCTGCGACCCGATCTGACGGCGACAGACTGTGCTCTCGACGCTGTACGCCACCTGCCTCGATCGTTGATCTGGCGATCCTTCGGCTGACGTTGCAGAGAACCGCGACGGCCCGATCGGCCCTCTCGCCGCCCAATTCCTCCGGAACCTCGAGTCGCTCGCTCATCGGCGGAGGAACGCGCCGATGAGGAGCAGCGCGACACCGATGTTGATCGCGATGTCGGCGACATTGAACGTCGCGAAGAATGGGACGTTGATGAAGTCGACGACGGCTCCGTCGAGAAATCCGTCTCCTCTGAACATCCGGTCGAGGAGGTTGCCGACGGCTCCGCCGAGAATCAGGCCCAGGCCAACGGCGTCGAGGCGATATCCGGCTTCACGCAAGGCGAAGAAGATCATGACCACAACGCCGATCACGACGAGACCGATAACTACTCCACCCTTGGCGAACAGCGAGAACGATGCTCCGGTATTGAAGAACAGCCGGAAGTTGAGGATCCCGTCGATGAGAACGATCGGCCCATCGGCGAGCGCCTTGACGGCCCACGCCTTCGTCACCTGATCGACGATCACCACGACGGCGGCGACCGCGACGGCGAGAAGACGGAGCTTCAGCGCCGGGACGCCCCTTCGACCGTCATCGTCGCGTACGGCAGGGCTTCCAGCCTCACCACCGGGATCGGTTTCCCCGTTACTTCGCATATCCCGTAGAGGCCCTTCTCCATCCGGTTCTGTGCATGAAGCACCTTCTCAAGCAGCTGTCTTGTGTTCTGCTCCACGGAGACGTCCATCTCCATCTCAAGTGCAATCGAACCCCCATCGGCGTTGTCCGGATCCGGGTTGTGTTCGGATGCGCTCTCAGCGAGACGGCGAGCCTCCCGTTGACGATCGATCTCTTCGAGGATCGACACCAGACGACTCCGCTCATCCTCGAGTCTCCGCTCGAACCGCTGCATTGTCGTCGGCGCCAATTCCCTGGCCATACGCCTCCCGATTCGGGCGGAGACGATAACAGAAGACGGGGGTATCGTGATACCTCATCCGTTGAGCGCCTCGATGACGATTGATCGGTCGACTCCCCGGACCAGCAGGATCTTCGACTGGGATGATGCCCCCTTCACGATCTCGGCACTGCCACCGGTGAGGTCTTCCAGAAGATCAACGACTGCGCGATTTGCTCTTCCCCCTTCAGGCGGCGCCGAAATACGGATCTTGATCATGTCACCGTACCGTCCCTTGATCTCCGTGCGTGACGCTCCCGGCACGACGCGCAGCCGCACGGTGACACCATCGGAGTGCTCGGCAATTGGTTCCACGGCCCAAACGTACGCCATCGGCGCTCGTAATCCCTCGAACACCACCGACGGCACGGTTAGGCTTGGCAAACGCGATGATGGGGACGGGCCTCCGGAATTCACGTGGGCAGAGCGATCCGACGACGGTGAGAGGTCGGAACCACGTGCCGATGGACATCACCCTTGAGCAGCGGGAAGAAAGCCGGCGTCGCCGATCGTAGAACCCGACGGGTGACTCCACCGTAACGGAGCAACGAGCGGTCGGTCCCTGGATCGGCAAGCCGGGTGGTACCGCGGGCCACCTCGTCCCGGTGAATCCAAGAACGCCGGAGGACCCGTGACCGATCAGAAGCCAACACCAACCTTCTCCCGGGTAGCCCCGGGCGTCAACCTGCCCGACCTCGATGAGGGCGTCCTGACGCTCTGGGATCGAATCGACGCGTTCCATACGTCGATCGAAATGCGACCAGCAGATTCCGAGTACACCTTCTACGACGGCCCTCCGTTCGCGACTGGAAGTCCCCACTACGGCCACATCCTCCAGGGTGTCGTCAAGGACATCGTTCCCCGTTACTGGACGATGCGCGGGCATCGCGTCGAGCGCCGTTTCGGCTGGGACACCCACGGCCTCCCCGTCGAGATGGAAGTCCAGAAACGCCTGGGTGTCTCCGGCCCGAAGGAGATCGAGGAGTTCGGTGTTGCCCGGTTCAACGAGGCTGCGCGAGATCTCGTAAATCAGACCACCACGGCCTTCTACGACGTAACCCGGCGCATCGGCCGCTGGGTGGATTTCGAAGACAACTACAAGACGATGGATATCGAGTTCATGGAATCGGTCTGGTGGGGTTTCAAGCAGCTCTGGGACCGAGGCCTGATCTACAAGGCGTTCAAGGTGCTCCCCTACTCCTGGGGCGCCACGACGTCGCTCTCGAACTTCGAGGTCAACCTCGGCGGATATCGCGACGTGGAAGATCCGTCGGTGACGCTGCGCCTTCGGGTCACCGACGGCAACGACCGCGCGTTCCCAGACGACTACCTCCTCGTCTGGACGACGACACCGTGGACACTCCCCGGGAACCTCGCGGTCGCCGTCGGTGAAGACATCGAGTACGTCCGCGTCGCCGACGATGGCGACCACTACTGGGCGGCCCGAGAACGGGTCGATGCTCTCTGGACTGACACGACGCCGGAGATCGTCGGAACGGCGACTGGTGCAGAACTGCTCGGTGTCTCCTACGAACCGCCCTTCCCCCACTTCGAGAGCGAAAGGGAGAACGGGGCCTTTCGTGTCGTAGCGATGGATGAAGTCACCACTGAAGATGGCAGCGGCCTCGTCCACACCGCTCCTGCGTACGGCGAAGCCGACTTCTTCGCTCTTCAGAAGGCCAAGATCTCTGCCATCGTCGATCCGATCGATCTCGAGGCACGATTCACCGATGAGGTCCCCGAGGTCGAGGGATTGCACGTCAAGGCTGCGGATCCCGTCCTCATCGGACTCCTGAAGGACAGGGGCATCCTCGTACACGAGGGGAGGATCACCCACAGTTACCCGTTCTGTTGGCGCACCGATACTCCCTTGATCTACAAAGCGATCCCGAGCTGGTACGTCAACGTCGAGGTGATCAAGGATCGGATGGTCGAGTTGAACGACCAGATCCACTGGGTCCCCGACTACGTCGGCACCAAGCGGTTCGGAAACTGGCTCGAGGGAGCCAGGGACTACGCGATATCCCGGAATCGCTTCTGGGGAACGACGATACCGATCTGGGAGTGTGACACGTGCGACGAAACCGTGTGTCTCGGATCACGCGAGGAACTCGAAGCGTTGAGCGGTGTGCGAACCGACGATCTCCACAAACACATTCTCGATCCGATCACATGGCCGTGTGACGAGTGCGCCGGCACGATGATACGCGTGCCGGAGGTGCTCGATACCTGGTTCGATTCGGGCTCCATGCCGTACGCCCAGGTCCACTATCCGTTCGAGAACAAGGAGCGGTTCGAACGGGGATTCCCTGCGAACTTCATCGCGGAGGGCCTCGATCAGACCCGAGGATGGTTCTACACCCTTCTGATCCTCTCGACGGGGATCTTCGACACGGCGCCGTTCCAGAACTGCGTCGTCACCGGCATGGTCCTCGCTGAGGACGGCAGGAAGATGTCGAAGAGCCTCAAGAACTATCCGGATCCCATGCACGTCCTCGACGAGTTCGGGGCAGACGCGCTTCGTGCCTATCTGATCAATTCGCCGGTCGTCAGGGCCGACCCCTTGCGGTTCTCGGAAGAAGGTGTTCGGGAAGTCGTCCGGACGGTGCTCCTTCCGTGGTGGAACGCCTTCTCGTTCTTCACTACCTACGCAGAGGCGGATGCGATCACGGCTGAGGATCTTGCCGCCGCACCGCCCATCGAGCAGAGGCCGGAGATCGATCGGTGGATCCTCTCGGTTCTCCAGACCTTGATCGCGAGCGTCAACCACGAGATGGAGTCGTATCGGCTCTTCGCCGTCACACCGCCCGTGATCGGGTTCGTCGAGCATCTCACGAACTGGTACATCCGCAGGTCCCGTCGGCGTTTCTGGTCCCGTCGGGGAGGGGCCGATGAAAGCAGCAAACTGGCTGCGTTCGCCACGCTCCACGAAGTGCTCCTCACGTTCGCGACCGTTGCGGCTCCCGTGCTGCCGTTCATGGCGGAGGAGATGTACCAGCGTCTAGCGCGGCCGTTCGAGACGGGTGCTATCGAGAGTGTGCACCTCCTCGACTATCCCGATGCCGATGTCGCACTGATCGACACGGATCTCGAACTCGCCATGGCCACCTCGAGAACGGTCGTCAACCTCGGACGAACGCTCAGGAAGAGGAATGACTTGAGAGTGCGACAACCGCTCGCTCACGTGACGATCGTTACCAGGGACCCCGCTCTCCGGGAGGCTATCGAGACCCATACGCCGCTGATCGCGGAGGAGTTGAATGTTCGCACCGTACAGGTGCATGACGACGAATCCGATCTCGTCGTGCTCTCGGCGAAGGCCAACTTCAAACGCCTCGGCCCGCGGTTCGGGAAGGAGACGAAGGCCGTCGCAGCGATGATCGCGAACCTAGATCACCGCGCCGTTGCCGGATTGCTCGAGAACGGAGAGATCACGATCGTGGATGAAGCGCTGACGACCGAGGACGTCGTGGTCGTTCGCAATCCGCGAGAGGGAACGGTTGTTGCAAGCGAAGGTTCCATCACAGTCGCTCTCGACACACACCTGACCGATGATCTTCGCGTCGAGGGCGTGGCCAGGGAACTCGTCAACCGGATCCAGATGCTGCGGCGTTCGGAAGGCTTCGAAGTCGCAGATCGCGTCCGTCTTCGGTGGTCATCCGACGACGCTTCGATCATCGATGCCTTCGACGTACATGGCGGGTTCATCGCCGGAGAGGTTCTCGCGACCGTAGTGGAACGAGACGAATCGCTCACAGCAGAACCCGTCACCATGGACGGCAACGAGGTCATGTTGGCGATCGCCGAAGGTCGCTAACAGACGACGACAAGCAGCACATTCGCGCCGACGATGAGGATGAGTGGAGAGAGGTCGAGAGCGGCCCCACCGATCCTGACGGGCGGGACGACGCTCCGGATCGGCCGCATGAGCGGCTCGATCACCTTCGTCAGCGCGTCATAGAGGCGCCGGACAGGGTGGTCGAATCCGAGGCGTCCGAATGAGACAACGTAGCTCAGCACGATCCACGCGATGATGACCCAGATTACGAGTCGGAGAATGCCGCAAACGAGCGTAAGCATGGATCAGGTCGATCGGTAGAGCCCGAGCGTGGCCAGTCGATCCAGCTCGTCGCTAGTCACAGAGACGCCTGCCGGGCTGACGAGGATGACGCCCTGCGAGATCTTCGCCATTTTGCCGTCGAGCGCGTACGTGAGTCCCGATGTGAAATCAACGAGTCTGCGGACCATCTCCGGTTCCGTGGTTCGGAGGTCGAGGACGAGGGCACGACCGGAACGGATGCCGTCCGCCAGCACCTGGGCATCAGAGAAGTTGCGTGCCACGATGACCTCGGTCGCCCCGGGTTCTGCAACCGGCCTTGTGGGGATCCCGACGGGACGCTCGCCCGTGGCACTCCGCTGGACGTACACGCCCGCCTCCGTGTGATCCCAGGTTGTCTCTCTGCGATCCGATGTTGGCGGATCGATTCGGCGTCCCGCGACGCTCCCCGGCGGACGGACGTTGACGACACGCGGAGGCTCAGCTACACCGTTGTCTACTGCGCCACCGGTTGCAGCCTGTCCACCGTCGGGCGCGTCGTCGTCATCGACGAGTCCGAGATAGAAGAGCGACTTCTGCCAGAACGTTGCCATGGTCAATCCTCAAGAGAGTGGTCGATGCTTTCGTTGTCCGCGGGTCCAAAGATAGCCCGTCCTACACGAACGATGCTTGCACCCTCCTCGATGGCCACCTCGAAGTCGTCCGTCATCCCCATCGAGAGTTCGCAAGCACCAGGGTGATCAACGACGAGGCTATCCCGGAGTTCACGCAGAGCAGCGAACCAGCGGCGGGCATCCTCCGCGATCTGGACTCTCGGCGGGATGATCATCAGACCTCGAACAGGGACACCGCCGGAGGCCAGATGATCGGCAACGGGGTACACATCGGGGGGCGCGAATCCGTGCTTCTGCGGCTCGTTTGCGATGTTCACCTCGATTAGCACGGGTGCCGGTCGATCGATGCGCGCCCAGGCGTTCGCGAGGCTCATGCGATCCAGAGAATGGAGCAAGGCAATAGCCGGGGCGATGGTCTTGATCGCCCGCCGCTGGACGTTCCCAACGAAGTGCCAGACGATGTCAGCAGGTAGATCTCCTTCCAGGCGATCGCGGAGCCCCTGAGGACGGTTCTCTCCGAAGAATCGTTGCCCGGCTTCGTAGAGATCCCTCACATCCTCGTTTGATCGCCCCTTCGACACCGCCAGAAGTGTCACGCTGTCCGCATCACGACCAGCGCCCGTCGCCGCTGCGGCAATCCGTTCTCGAACGTCGATCAACTCTCTGGTAGCCATGCCACCGCAACCTGCCGTTTCGTAGTCATGTCCCGTCGATACGATCGCATCCCTGCGTCCGTGTAGGTGCAGAGATCCGAGCGCCAGACGTCGAGGTCCATCAGTTGCGTTGCCGCCGCCGTCCACAGATCAACGCTCGGGGTCCCGAACGTCGTTCGCGATGTGAGGTCACCGATCGCATCTCTGACCTCGTCGCCCACTTCGTAGCAGCACGGACCGATCGACGGACCGATCGCTGCCCGTCGAGGGATGTCCCCCAGCGTCTTCATGGCTTCGACCCCTGCAGCCACGATTCCGGATGCGACGCCTCGCCACCCCGCATGCAGGATCGCGACCGATCGGTCGCCCTCAACGATGATCGGCATACAGTCCGCGGTCGCAATCGTGAGTGGCAGGCCCGAGCGATCTGTGATCAGTCCGTCGGCTTCACCGGCTGAACCCGGTTCGTCCACCTTGAGAACGACTCTGCCATGCACTTGTGTCACGGATGCCCAGTCTTCCGAGATGCCCAACTCACGGGAAATTGTCGATCGCTCGTCAAGATCGTCTCTACCGTTTCCGGACGCTGCGTCACCGAAGGCCGCTCCGCGGAATCCCGCGGGTCGGATCATCCCTGGACGAATCCAGGGATCTCCATCTCGTCTGTTCCGTCGTCGTGACGGAGCACGGGATCCGAACTCGTTCGCACGATCGGGGTACTGACGGTCGGAGCGGATGTGAATGCGTTCCTGGATTGCTCTTTCTCGAAGCCCGCTGCGACAACGGTCACCCGCATGTCGTCCCCGAGAGAGTCGTCGACCACGGCACCGAAGATGATGTTCGCTTCCTCGTCCGAGTGATCGGCAACGATCGATGCGGCCGTGGAGACCTCGTGGAGCGTCATATCGCGGGGCCCGGCGATCGACAGCAGAACGCCGCGCGCTCCATCCATCGACGTCTCGAGCAACGGACTGGCGATCGCCTTCTCTGCTGCCTGCTGTGCCCGACTGTCACCGGTCGACTGTCCGATTCCCATCACTGCGGATCCTGCCTCGGACATCACCGTCTTCACATCGGCAAAGTCGACGTTGATGAGGCCAGGGGTCGTGATGAGGTCGGTGATCCCCTTCACGCCGTTGGTGAGGATCTCATCGGCCATCTTGAACGCATCGACCACGGGGGTCTGCTCGTCGACGATCTCCAAGAGGCGTTCGTTCGGGATGATGATGAGCGTATCGACGGCCTGCTTCAGCGTCTGTATGCCTTGTTCAGCAGCAACGGAACGGCGTCGACCTTCGAATCCAAACGGACGTGTGACGACGCCAACCGTGAGCGCACTGAGGGACTTCGCGACCTCTGCCACGACGGGAGCGGCGCCGGTACCGGTTCCTCCGCCTTCACCCGCGGTGATGAACACCATGTCGGCACCTGTCAGGGCGTCTTCGATCTCGGCGCGGTGCTCGTCAGCGGCTTCGCGACCCACCTCCGGATTGGCTCCCGCCCCGAGACCGCGAGTGGAATCTCGGCCGATGTCGAGCTTGAGATCTGCATCAGACATGATGAGTGCCTGGGCATCCGTGTTGACGGCAATGAACTCAACGCCACCGACGCCGGCTTCGATCATGCGGTTCACGGCATTGACGCCGCCACCACCGACTCCGACCACTTTGATGACCGCCAGATAGGTGTGTGGTGAAAGTTTCGAATCAGTCATGTGCTGGGCCTCCCGCGCAGGTGGAACAAGGCTAGTCCAATGGTTGAGACTCTTCTAGTGTCTCCGTCTCACCTTCCAGCTGAGACTGAGGTGGGGCGACCGCTGGTCGCAATGCAGCAGTGACATCGATCCGACTCCCGCGTTCGATTCCCGCACCGATGAGTGCCTCGACCGCCGCTGCTTTCGCCGCCATATTGTTCGGGCGACCCAGCAGAATGACGATGCCGTCGACTTCTGCCCCGACCACCCCCCCGATGATGGAGATCTCCGTTGAACGCCTCAGCGCCGGAGGGAGTGCTTCGACGAACTCGATTGCGCCCAGGGTCGCAACATCGGCGATCTGGTCACCGACGTGCGTCGGCTTCGAGAGATCGGTGGTGATCAACGGCGGAATCGCCCCGTTCACTGACTGTTCGACGAGAACTCCATCGGATGCTGCGTTGAAGCCGTCACCATCGATGGTGACCACAACAACCGGTTCGCGCTCGACAACGTGGATCTCCATGCTGCCGGGCCACGAAACGATCACGTCGGCTTGTGCGATCCAGGGATCATCGAGCAGTACCGCTTCCAGCGCACCAGCATCCACGGACATGGTCGGCGTCCCGGGGCCAGCCTCGAGGCTATTGGCGATCGCTGCCGGATTGGTACGCTCCGCACCAGTGACCGTCACCGATCGAATCGAGAGCAGAGGCGAGTTGACGAGCCACACCATCGAACCAACGGCGACCACGATCAACACGAGCCAGATCAACCACCTGAGACGCCCACGAGCACGGTCTTCAGTCACCTGTTGGCGCCGCTCGGCGATGCGGTGGTCAATCATGTTCATCCGGTCGTCTCCGGTTCCATCAGGTCATCGCCGGCGGACTCGAACTTCCCGGCGAACTGAATCTCAGGTGTGAGCCAGACCCCGCTGGATTCGCCGACGCGTCGTCTGACGGCCCAGACGAGATCCCACACGTTCTGTGCGGTGGCATGTTCGTCGGCGATCAGGAAATTGGCGTGCATTTCCGACACAGCGACGCCGCCGCGCCGATATCCCTTGAGTCCTGCCTCATCGATCAGACGCCCTGCTGCATCGTCCGGCGGGTTCTTGAACACCGACCCCGCGTTGAAGGTTCCGCCCGGCTGGTGCTCTCTTCTCCATCGGGTGATCTCGCGGATTCGCGTTTCGGCAGCACTGCGCTCGCACGGCTCGGTCGCAAAGCGTGCAGAGACGACGATGTCATCTCTGCCAAGATTTGAGCGGCGATAGGCAAAGTCGAAGGCTTCGGCGGGTCTTTCGTATCGGTCACCGGTTCTCCGATTCACGATCCGCGCGGTGATGAGCCGGGCTTCGGTGTCGCTGCCGTGACCGCCGGCGTTCATCTTCACCGCTCCGCCGACCGTGCCGGGTATCCCTGCATAGAACTCAAGACCGCAGCGGCCGGCATCAGCGGCTGCCCGTGCGACCCGGGGCAGCGGCGCTGCTCCACCGGCACGGACGGTACCGCCCGGTTCCACGGTGATCCTGAGGAACTCGCCCGAGAGTCGAATCACCAACCCCCGATAGCCACGGTCGGAAACGAGGAGGTTGCTCCCGCGACCAAGAACCAGGACTTCCTCATCGATCGTGGCGGCAGCCAGAACCTCGCCGAGGTGTCCTTCATCTTCGACCTCTACGAACCAGTCCGCTGCGCCGCCAAGCTTGTAGGTGGTCATGGGCGCAAGGACTACGCCGGCACGTACACCCATCGTCGACGCGAGTCGGCTGCTCACGACCTGTCCCCGATCCGATCGGCGAGTCGGGCCCAGATCGTTGCGACGTCTCCTGCACCCATCAGGATCATTGTGTCACCCGGTTCAAGCTCGTCTGCGAGGTAGTCGGGTACATCCGAGAGGCGTTCCAAATATGTGGCATCGCCACCGCTCGCGCGAACGGCTTCGGCCACCAACCGGCCGGTGACACCAGGTTGGGGGCGTTCACCTGCGCTGTAGATGTCGGTAACGATCACTCGGTCTGCTTCGGCAAGGGGCGCACCGAACGCTGGGGCGAGCGCTGCCGTGCGTGTGTACCGATGCGGCTGGAAGACGACCCAAAGTCTGCCGGATGTCATCGTGCGGGCCGCTGCAATCGTCGATCTCACTTCGGTCGGATGATGTGCGTAGTCATCGATGATCGAGATGCCATCGATCACCACCTTGACTTCGAATCTCCTGAGAACACCACCCGACGTCTCGAGTCCACCGATCGCGCACTCGAGGTCGAAGCCGAGTTCGCCGAAGAGGGCGAGCACGCCGGCCGCATTCCTGATCACGTGCATGCCGGGTTGTTTGAGTCGGACTCGCCGGGTTTGGCCGTGGCCCGTGAGCGAGAACGACGGCTGTGCATCAAGTGCCACATCGTCGATCTTCCATACCGCATCGTCACTTGTGCCGTAGCCGATGACGGTTGAGCGCTCGGCCAGTCGACGCACGCCCGGGTCGTCGATACACCCCACGACGGGGCCGTCGACCAGGCTCGAGACCTGAGCGAACGCTTCTTCGAGGGCGGTGATCGTGCGGTAGTAGTCGAGGTGGTCGGCTTCGATGTTGGTGACGCCGAGCCCGACGAATTCGAGGAGACGGAACGTTCCGAACGCCTCGTCTGCCTCGAGAAGCAGGAGATCGGGGTCACCCAGATGGGCGCCGGTGTTCAGATCTGCAATCTCCCCGCCCACGAGGAATGACGGGTCCTCTCCACAGGCTCGCAAGGCAGCCACGGCCATGGCAGTACTCGACGTCTTGCCGTGAGTCCCTGAGAATCCGAGGGTTGGGTACGCGACTGTCACGCCTCGTAGCAGCGCAGGTCTTCTCGCCGTTTCCACTCCTGAGCGGTGTGCCGCTGCAAGCTCGGGGTCCCGATCCGGTACAGCCGACGACGCGACGACGACATCCACCTCTGCCATCCGATCCGGTCGGTGGCCGATCCATGTCTCGACGCCGACCCCCGAGAGCGCGTCGATCACGCCGGAGGGTTTCACGTCCGATCCTGTGACTCGGATGCCGCGTTGGGCGAGCAGTTTGGCAAGTCCGGACATGCCGGAGCCGCCGACGCCGATCATGTGGACGGAGTCAATGTCGTCCAGCGCAACGGTCGGTGGTTCAAACAACGGTGACCTCCTTGAGGATGGCGGCGACTCGGTGTGCGGCATCCGGCTTCGCAACGGAGCGCGCTCCCTGGCGCATGGAGGCAAGTCGGTTCGGATCTGTGACGAGGTCTGCGAGTAGCCGCGGAACGTCCGCGATCCGTTCCTGGTTGACGACCAGCGCTCCCCCAGATTGCTCGAGGTCGCGAGCGTTCAGTGCCTGGTACCCCTTCCCTGCAGGCAGCGGAACAACGACTGAGGGGGTCGACGTTGCGGCGAGTTCGCTGACGGTCATCGCTCCGGCTCTGGAGAGAGCGATGTCCGATGCTGCGAAGAAGTACTGCATCTCGGACTCGAACGGCAACGTCACCCAGTTCGGGTGCGAGCCGGCCTGCTCCGAGAGTGACTGGTGGTGATCGGGTCCGGTGAGGTGGAGGATCGACACCGTCTCGCCGTAGGTTGACGCGAAGTCGGCGGTCGCTTCGTTGAGAGCCCTTGCGCCCTGGCTGCCACCGAACACACCGACGACCGGCAGTTCGGGAGCGAGTCCATAGCGCAAGAGCGCCTCCGGTCGGATCTCGTCTCGCTCGTAGCCATCGAACGCGGCGCTGAGCGGGTTACCGACGACTTCGGCAGTCTTGAGTCGCTCGAGGGCGGGAGCGAATGCGGCGAGCGTTCTCTTCGCTCTCCTGGCCACATATCGATTGGCGAGGCCGGGGACGGCGTTCTGTTCGTGGATCACGTAGGGCATGCCGACCCGGCGTGCCCCAAGTGCTGCAGGAACACTCACGTATCCACCGAAGACCGTGAGGACTCCTGGCGTGCGCTCCTTGAGGGCTTGTGCCACGTCGGCGGTGGCCCGGCGGATGAGGGCGGGCAGTGTGAGGTTGTCGGTCGTGAGCGATCGGCTGAGCCCACGCACGTCGAGTTGCACGAGTTCGAAGCCTGCCTCCGGCACGATCCGTGTCTCGAGGCGATCACCGCCGAAGAACACCATCTCGGATGCGGGCACACCTGATTTCACGAGTACGTCGGCAACGGCCAATGCCGGGTAGATGTGGCCACCCGTGCCTGCTGCCGCAAAGGCGAAGGTCATGATGTGTCCGGCTCAACAGTCCTCGTCCGGGAGATATTCACCAGGATTCCGACCGCTGCGAGGCTCACGATCATGGCATTACCGCCTGACGACACAAACGGGAGTGGAACACCCGTGATCGGCAACACCGCTATGACACCTCCCACGTTGACGAGAGCCTGCAGCGTGAGCCAGGAAACGATGCCGACCGCAACGAGTCGACCGAACGTGTCCGGTGCGGTCAGGGCGATCCTGATGCCCACCACGGCGAAGAACGCGAAGAGCACGATGACGAGCGAGGCACCCGCGAATCCGGTCTCCTCTCCGATGATCGCGAAGATGAAGTCCGTGTGAGCGTTAGGCAAGAACGACCACCGGGCACGACTCGCACCGAGGCCGACACCGAACCATCCACCCGAACCGAGTGCGACCAGACTCTGAACGGCCTGGTGGCCGGATCCGAGTGGATCGGCGAACGGATCGAGGAACCCAGTGATCCGAGCCCTCCGGTAATCCATGGCGAACGTTCCGGCGACGGTGAGGACTGCTGAGATCCCCGCGAGGCCCACGATGAAACCGAGCGGAGCGGAGGATGCGATCAGAATGGCGAATGCAGACGCCCCGATCAGGAGCATGGTGCCGAAGTCGGGTTGCAGGAGCAGCAGTGCAGACACGACTCCCAGGATCGCGATCACGGGAAGGAGGAAGTGCGGAAGGTGTCGCAGCAGTTGGTCCTTCTTCGCGAGTACGGCGGCGAGCAGGATCACGGTTGCGAGCTTGGTGAATTCCGAGGCCTGGATTGTCAGCGGACCGACCTCGATCCAGCGCCTGGCTCCACCGCGGACGTCACCGAACATGAGCGTGGCAACGAGACCTGCGACGGCGACGAGGAAGATGGGAATGGCGAATTGGCGATAGAGGCGATATGGGATCTTCGTGAAGATGACGAGCGCGCCGAGTCCCAATCCGACCCAGATGATCTGACGCTTGATGTAGAAGAGGTGATCTCCGGTTTCGCGAATCGAGATCACGGACGAGGCGGAAAGCATCGCTCCGAGTCCCACGATGAGCAGCATGACGACGGGAACCACGAGGAACACCGTCCGGCGATCTCTGAGGTGAAGACTGTGAGCGACCCGGCGGTCACGGATGTCCTCTCGAACCGAAGATAGCGCGTCGGCATCCTCCACAATCACGGGAGGTGGGGCGGGTTCGATCATGCGCGTAGCATGGTCGAAAGGCGTCGTCGTCCCGGTCATTTCGTCCCCTCCAGGGCAGCGACGAGTTCGGCGAATCGTTCCCCCCTCACGGCGTAGGATTCGAATTCGTCGAAGCTCGCGCACCCGGGGGCAAGGAGAACCGTGTCACCGGAGACGGCAAGACGATTTGCCTCTTCGACCGCTGATGCGAGGTCATCGACGACCGTGACCGGCGTTTCGACTCCGCTTGCGATGGAAGGCGCCGCCTCACCGAATGCAACGACGTGGCGGACCGATGCGGGAGCGATCGTCGAGAGATCGAGATCCTTGTTTCGGCCCCCCGCGAGGAGTACAACACTCTCATATGCCTCGGCTGCGGCTCGAGCGGCATGGGGGTTCGTTGCTTTGGAGTCGTCGATCCAGGTGATGCCACGATCAGTTCCAACTGTGCGTCGTCGATGCAATCCTGGGGTGAATCCGGCAAGCGCCGTCGCGATGCCGGCATCTGTGGCACCGACTGAAGAGGCCATGACCGCAGCTATTCCCAAGTCCGTCAGCCATGACGGATCGGCGGTTGGAACCGCGAATACCTTCCCGCCTATCTGCAGCGACCCGTCGACCGGCCCGACTTCGTCGTCCGAGACCGAGATGCCGCTGACACCGATGATGCGGCATTGAGCCGAAGCGACGATCTCGGTTGCTCCGAGATCGTCGGCGCCGTAGACGACGACGTCGCTTGTTCGCATGTTCTCGAAGATCCTGGCCTTGGCATACCCGTATGCCGAAACCGAGCCGTGCCAGTCGAGGTGATCGGCGGCCACGTTGACGATCCCTGCTGCGGCCGGGCGGAACCGATCGATGAACCGCAGCTGGAAACTCGACGCCTCCAGCACCACCACGGCAGCCGGGTCATTGCTGAGGCCCGACACGGGCGTTCCGATGTTCCCGGCGGAGACCGCAGAGATCCCGCTCCCGATCAGCATGTCGGTGATCGTGCGCGTGACCGTTGTCTTGCCATTCGTCCCGGTCACAGCGACGTACGGTGCGGTTAGTTGTCGTGTACCGAACTCGAGCTCGCTGATGACCTCAGTTCCGCCGGCGAGTGCATGTTGAACGGGATCTGAGTGCTCAGGGAAACCCGGCGATGTAACAACGAGATCGACGCCGGCGAGGAGTCGGTCCGTCCACGTCCCGGAGTGCACCGCGTACCCCTTGTGCCGCAGTGGGATCGTGGACTCCGATGAGCGATCGTAGATGGACACTTCGTGACCGAGACGCGCTGCGAGGCTGCCCGCGGCCGCACCGCTGACGGCCGCCCCGAGAATGAGCGTTCTCACGGTGTTCCGATCTTGGTGATCGTCACGAAGTCGGCGTAGAACACGCCGACGCCGAGGGCAACCGCGATCCCTGCAAGGATCCAGAAGCGGATGATGACCGTTGTTTCGGGCCATCCCTTGAGCTCGAAATGGTGGTGGATGGGAGCCATCCGAAGGATGCGCCGACCGAACACGCGAAAGGTGAACACCTGGCCTATCACCGAGAGCGTCTCGACAACGTACAAGCCACCGAGGAGAACGAGGAGTAGCTGCGTGTTCGTGAGAAGGGCGAGTGCGGCGAGCGCCCCTCCGAGTGCCTGCGATCCGGTGTCGCCCATGAAGATCTTCGCCGGCGCCGCGTTCCACCAGAGGAATCCAAGCGCGGACCCGACCACGGCAGCGGCGAACGTTGCAAGATCGAGTGCCCCGTTCAGGTCGACGAAGTACTCCGCGATGTTCCTCCACTGCCAGAAGGCGATCAGCACGTACGCGCCGGCGACAAGGGAAACGGATCCTGCAACGAGGCCGTCGAGACCATCGGTCAGATTCACCGCGTTCGCAGCGGCCGTGAGCATGAACAGAACAAGGATGAAGTAGAGGATCGGTCCGAGGTCGATTCCGAGGGGTCGAACGAAGGAGAGCTCCGTGGAGACGCCGATCTGCACAGACCACCAGGCGAAGATCGCGGCCACAGCTAGTTGGCCGAGGAACTTCCATCGCTTGGACAGACCCTGGTTGTGCTTCTTGGCGTATTTGGTGAAATCGTCGAGGAAGCCGATCACACCCATTCCGATGAATGCGAACAAAGCCAGGAGTCCCTCTGGAGCGAAAACGCTCATGCCGAAGTCCAGGCCCTTTCCCACTGTCAAGAAGCTGAAGTGGGCGAAGAAGTAGCCGAGGATGGTTCCGAGGATCAATACGACACCGCCCATGGTCGGCGTGCCGCGCTTGTGCATGTGTCCCTGCACGTCCTCCTGGATGAACTGCCCGATGCTGCGCCGCCTCAGGATGCGGATGGCTATCGGCGTGACGAAGATCGTGAACGCGAACGCGGTAGATGCGGCGATGAGGAGTTGGATCATGAGGAGGCAACCTTGGCGAGTCTCTCGGCGATGTCTTCGAGCCCGACGGAGCGAGAGCCTTTGATCAGAACGACGTCTCCGTCGTGAAGCATATCGATGACATGGTTGAACGCTGTTGAGGGATCTGGAAGATTCAGGCCACCCGCAGCGACTGCGAGACCATGATCGGGACCGACTGTGACCACACCCTCGAAGGCGAGGTCCGCGGCAAGGAGGCCGATCCGCCTGTGCTCTTCCGTCGTGATCGATCCGAGTTCCGCCATCTCGCCAAGGATGGCGTAGGACCGGCCGGGCATCGCGGCAATCGTCCGGAGAGCCGCCTCCATCGACGTCGGGTTGGCGTTGTAGGAATCGTTGACCACGGTGAAACGCCCGGTTGTCACCTCCATACGCCAGGGTGAGGCGACGGCCGTCGACATTCCCTCAGCTGCTGCTTCCGGGTCGATTCCGATCGCCGCTGCTGCGGCTAGGGCGGCTGCGGCGTTCAGGGCATTGTGCGATCCTGCCATCGTCAGGCGGATCGAGAGGACCCGTCCGCACGTTCGCAGATCGAATGAGGGACGGCCTTCATCGTCGGTTGAGAGGTTCGCGATCCGGACCAGTGCCGTGGGGCTCTCCCCGAACGTGATCGTCGGACCGGGATGATCCCGCTGGAGGCGGGGTTCGTC
>CAXMQQ010000034.1:0-6758 GCA_964195545.1 uncultured Acidimicrobiia bacterium
GTCGAAGGAGCGGAATACGAACCCGGTGCCGTTCGCAGGGTCCTCGTCGATATCGAAGACCGTGTCCTCGAGGCCGCCGGTGAAGTGAGCGATCGATGGGGTCCCGTAGCGCATGGCGTAGATCTGCCCGAGCCCGCACGGCTCGTACTGCGACGGCATGAGGTAGGCGTCGGATCCGGCGAAGACAATCCGAGATTTCGGTTCGTCAAAGGGCACATGCACCACGGCCGTGGGATGGCGATCAACCCATCCATCCACAAGCGGGTCGAGATCACCGTTTCCCATGAACACGAACCGGGCACCCTCATCGACGAGTACGTCAAGGTCGTAGTCGATGAGCCCGAGGCCCTTCTGCCCTGACATCCGGCCAACGTTGCCGAGCAAGAATCCGTCGTCAAGTCCGAATTGAGTCAGTAGTGCCTTCCGCGAAGCCGATCGGCCCGAGAGGTCGGCAGCGCTGAACGGCTTGGGGAGAACGGGGTCGCGACTCGGGTCCCAGTCGTTGGTGTCGATGCCGTTGAGAACCCCGACGATCGGTCGAAACAGGCCTCGAATGATCCCACCGAGGCCGAAGGAGGTCTCATCAACGGCGAGTTCCCGAGCGTGCCCGGGACTCACCGTCGTCGCCTGAGTCGCCCCAACGACACCGGCCTTTGTGAAGTTCGCCTCGCCGAACCACTCCAGGTCCCCGCCGAGCACGGACGCCTTCGGCCCGAGACCGAGTGTCTCCACGGCAGGTCCGAGCGGACCGATCATCGGATACGAGGCGTTGTGAATGGTGAAGACAGTCGGCACCAGCGTCTTGAGCGCAACGGCGCCCACATGCCCGTCGTGAAGGTGCACGATGTCGAATCCTTCAGACAGTTGGGCAACTGCAAGAGAGAAACGGGCGAATCTCTGCCAGTTGTCGCCATAGGAGGAGGACGAATCGGGTCCGTACACGCCGGACCGGTCGAACGACGCATCGAGCCAGAACAGGACTTCGATGTCACGATCCTGATGCCGTCTCCATGCCCTTCCGGTCACCTTGCGTCCCGGCGCGTTGGCGTCTCGATAGCCGGGCGCGGCAACAGTGACGTCGTGATCCGAGGACAGCGCATGGGCCAGTCCGGCAACAGCGTTCCCAAGCCCCCCAGTACGAACAAACGGAGCAAGCTCAGCAGAAGCAAAGAGAATCTTCATTGGCATCAGCGTACCTCGCAAGGAGGTGGCCTCCATCGCTCGTCGGTACCGAGTACCGACTACCGGCTACCGACTACTGCCTTCACCGGTCCCGTTGAGCGGCCCACGACCAACTCGGGAGCGAACACCTGGGTCTGGCTCACGCCGTTCCCGCCCATGGCGTCCGCGAGCAGAGCGGTCGCGGCTGCCGACATGCGATCGATCGGTTGACGCAGCGTGGTGAGCCTTGGCGCCGTGTAGGCCATTGCGGGCGTGCCATCGAAACCGATAACGGACACGTCGTCCGGCACGTTGCCGCCCCATGCACTCACCGCATCGATAGCGCCGGCCGCCATCAGGTCGTTCGCAGCGATAATCCCCGTCATTCCAGCTTCCAGCAGTTGTGCACTACCGGCCCGACCACCCTCGAACGTGAACACGGACTCGGAGATCATGTTCTCGTCATACTCAACCGCGAGCCGCTCTGCTGCTACCCGACAACCCTCGATCATGTCCAGCGACGCCGAGTAGCGCGTCGGCCCGACGAGCAACCCGATCCTCCGATGGCCGAGCGTCACGAGGTGACGGACCGCTGCTGCGGTGGCGGCCTTCACGTCTACGGCTACCGCAGGAAGTGGGCTCGGGGCGTGGATCCCATTGACGAGCACGATCGGTAGGCCCCTATCGCGGAAGGTGACATACGGGCCGTATCCGATCTCTGGTTGGGCGTACCGACCGTTGACCACGACCGTACCCGCGGCCCGAGACGTCAAGAAGTGCTCCAGATAGTCCTGCTCGTTCACCGTCTCAGACGTTGCCATACAAACAACCGGGAGCATCCCCCGGCTTGCGAGATTCGACTGGAGCGACTGGGCGAAGAGCGCAAAAACCGGATTGTCGAGTTCGGGAGTGATGATGCCAACGACACCGGAACTATTCGAACGCGACGGCACATCGCGATATCCAAGATCCCCCATCACATCGAGCACCCGACGACGAGTCGCCTCCGCCACCTCGGGACGACCGTTCAGGACGCGACTCACCGTCGCCTCACTGACGTCGGCAAGTCGAGCTACTTCGGCGAGTTTGGGTCTCATCGATTGCAAGCGTACGACGGTCCCGGCCCTTCTTGCAGAATCCCTGCAAACTTTCTGCAAGTCGTTGGGGACTTGCTGAGAGATGGGCATACACTCCCCGATGGCCGCGATCCCGCGGTCTGAGATTCATCCATAGGAGGAACTCCCCACATGAGGAGCCGATTCATCACCCTCGTTGGTCTGATACTCGCCCTCGCTCTCGTTGCCGCCGCATGTGGCAGCAGCGACAGCGGCGAAGAGAGCACGACGTCCACCGAGGCAACAACGACCACGACCGAAGCAGCAACCACCACGACCGCTGCAGCAACCACGACGACCGGCGCCGCAGAGCCGATCGATCTCGTGATCTGGGCCGATGAGAAGCGCGCCCCGATCCTCCAGACGCTCGCTCCGAAGGTCCTCGAAGAGACCAACGTCAATCTCGTCATTGACGTGATCGTCTACGACGACCTGCGCGAGCAAGTCACCACGGCTGCTCCGGCCGGTGAAGGTCCCGACATCTTCATCGGCGCCCACGACTGGACCGGCGAGATGGCGGCAAGCGGCATCTCGGCGCCGATCGACCTCGGTGGACGCGACGACGAGTGGTTCCCGGTAGCCCTCCAGTCGTTCAACTACGGCGGACAGCTCTATTCCCTGCCGTACCAGAGCGAAGCGGTCGCCCTGTACTACAACACCGACCTCGTCCCCGTGCCCCCGACGACGATCGAAGAGCTCACGGCGATGTGTGACGAACTCGATGGCATCGAGAACTGCTGGGCGATCCCGGGTGGCGGCGACGGTGCCGATCCGTACCACAACTACGCATTCGTTTCGGCTCTCGGCGGCTACATCTTCGCCTTCGACCCCGGGACCGGCTACGACGTGACCGACGTTGGCCTCGATAACGAAGGAGCGGTCGCAGGCGTGACGGTCCTCGAGCAGCTCGTCAAGGACGGCTACGTCGGAAACGTCAACGGCGGCGACGCCCAGACACAGTTCCAGGACGGTAAGGCTCCGTTCTTCCTGAGCGGCCCATGGCAGCTCGCAGGCTTCGACGAGCTTGGGATTCCATACGGCGTCGCAAAGCTCCCAACCATGGCGGGAGAGCCGATGCGTCCCTTCCTTGGTGCCGGTGGGTGGTTCATCAACCAGTTCAGCGAGAACACCGGAATCGCAGAGGCCTTCCTCCTCGACTACATCGCCACCGATGATGCGATGCTGGCTCTCTACGAGGCCGACCCGCGCAACCCGGTCTTCAAGACCACCTTTGAGGCCGTCGCAGCCGACAACGAGATCGCCAAGACCTTCGCGTTGTCCGGCGCCGACGGTTTCCCGATGCCCAACATCCCAGAGATGGGCAGCGTCTGGGGTCCGCTCGGTGAGCAGATCCTCGGCGTGCGCAACCTCCAGATCGATGCGGCCACCGCGATGGCGAACGCAGCCGAGCAGGTCAGGGCGGCCGTCGAAGGCTGATCAACCCAGTGACCGCGGGATTCGTCCCGCTCACATGACAGATGCGGGAGGGACTTCGGCCCCTCCCGCATCGCGTCCAGACTCGCCAACGCCGAACCGGTAGGATTGCCGCCGGATGACCGATCTCGACACCCGAACTCCGAAGAACACCGGGCCTTCGGATCGATGGTCTTCGTCGCTGGGCCTCGGCTTCTGGCTCAAGATGGCCGGCCTTGCGCTGCTCGATGCGCTTGCGGTGTATGCGTTCATCGTGTTCGTCGGCGAGAACGACTGGGTGATCGCCGGCTTCCTCGCAGTCCTCGTTGTCCTTATCAATTGGGTCTACATCTGGCCGGGAACCGGGGCACTGCGGTGGCTGACCCCGGGGCTGACGTTCCTCCTCGTCTTCATGATCATTCCGATCATCTTCACCGCGTTCGTTTCGGTGACGAACTGGTCAACGGGCCATACGCTGTCGAAGGACCAGGCGATCGAGGTCCTCGAATCAAAGCCGTATTTGGATCCAGCAGCGGACGAGGTGGTTTTCGAGCTCGCCGTGTATCAGGAGCCGGGCACGGGAGAGCTTCTGTTTCTGCTCATCGACGACGACACCGGCGAGATCATCGCGGGGATTCCGCGAGCCGCTTCCGACGAACCGGCCGAGAACGGCACGGTGGATCTCGCCGCCTACGACCTCGTCGAAGGCGACGACGGCCTTCCTGCGAGCATCGGCCCCTTCGTACGGCTTTCCGGCGCCGGTCTCTTCGCGGTGGCGAACGAACTGAAGAGTTGGACGCTGGACCTGCCGAACGGCGAGGCAATTCCGGTGGGGACCAGCAGGATTCGTGTCGTGCAGGGAGCGCAGCGCTTCGTGTACCACTCGGAAGACGACACCATGTTCGACAAAGCGACCGACCAGACGTGCACTCCCGACGATGAAGGCAGCTTCGTCTGCGCGGACGGCTCGGTCCTCGAACCCGGCTGGCGTGTTGTCATCGGACTTGGGAACTACTGGGACATCCTCACCGACTCCAGGATCCGCGGACCGATCCTCGGTGTCCTCGCCTGGAACATCATCTTCGCTCTCGGGTCGGTGGTGCTCACATTCGCACTCGGGCTCGCCCTTGCGCTCACCTTCAACAGCAAGCGGATGAGAGGAACCGGAATCTACCGGTCGATCTACATCCTGCCCTATGCCATACCGGCGTTCCTGAGCGTGCTGATCTGGCGCGGTCTCCTCAACGAACAATTCGGACAGATCAACTCACTGCTCGGGACGTTCGGCATTGATCCGGTGCCGTGGCTCACGAATCCAACATGGGCAAGGATCGCGCTGCTTCTCGTGAACACATGGCTCGGATTCACCTACATGTATCTCATATCGACCGGGGCGCTCACGTCGATTCCCACAGAGTTGCAGGAAGCGGCGCGCGTCGACGGTGCGAACGCATTCCAGGTGTTCCGACGGATCACGTTCCCGATGCTCATGGTCTCGCTGGCTCCGCTGCTCATCGGATCGTTCGCCTTCAACTTCAACAACTTCGTCATCGTCGAGTTTCTCACGCAAGGCGGTCCGCCGATCCTCAACGCATCGGTGCCTGTGGGTGCAACGGACATCCTGATCACATTCACGTTCAACATCGCTGTGTCGGCTGGACGCGGCAACAACTACGGAGTCGGCACGGCGATCACCATCCTCATCTTCTTCATCCTCGTGATCATCTCGAGCATCAGCTTCCGATTTACCCGGCGCCTGGAGGACATCTATGGCGGACTCTGATATGGGTCGCAGCAACAGCGCCGATCCCATTGGGCCGTTGGTTGGGGGTACGGCCCAGAGTGCCCGGTCCGCGGGCGTGATCGCCCAGGTGCGGACTGCTCGCAGGCGCGGCAGGAAGCCGAAAGAGAAGCTGCCGCCGCTGCCGCTGAGGCGATGGATCCGAGAGGTCGGATGGCGGCACCTCGTTGCGTTGATCGTTGCATTCTTCGCCCTCTATCCGGTGGTGTGGATCATCTCGGCCTCGGTCAACCCGGTCGACAGCCTGTCCAATGCCAAGCTGATCCCGGACGGGGCGACGCTCGATAGCTATCGGACGATCTTCTCGAATCCGCCCCTCAATCCATTCATGACGTGGTTGTGGAATTCGTGGAAGATCTCGATCCTCGCGGCGAGCTTCAACCTCCTTCTCGCGGCCATGGCTGCCTACGCCTTCAGCCGATTCCGCTTCAAGGGACGGCGCCTCGGACTCCTTAGCCTTCTGCTCGTCCAGGTCTTCCCCCAGTATCTGATGTTCATCGCGATCTTCCTGATCCTGCAACGCATCGGCGTGGTGTTCCCGGCGTTCGGGCTCAACACACACGCCGGACTCATACTCGTCTATCTGGGTGGAGCGATCGGGTTCAACACATTCCTCATCAAAGGATTCATGGACTCGGTGCCGATGTCGCTCGACGAGGCGGCCAGGGTCGACGGTGCAGGTCCGTCGCTGATCTTCTGGCGGATCATCCTCCCGCTCACGCGGCCAATCCTGGCGGTCATCTTCATCATCACCGTAGTGAACACGTTCTCGGAATATCTCCTCGCGCGAACGATGCTCCGGTCCACGTCGCAACTCACCTACATCCTCGGTCTGCAGAACTACACGATCGCCGAGTACTCCTCGAAGTGGGGTGAACTCGCTGCCGGCGCTGTGGTTGGAGCGCTTCCGATTGTGGTCACGTTCCTCATCGCGCAGAAGGCGATTGTCTCTGGTCTGACGCAGGGTTCGGTCAAGGGATAGCTGGTTCTACCCCAGCCAGACCCAGATCACCCACAGCGCAACCATGGCCGTGCCGACGGCAAGCTGGACTCCGGAGGCGAGCAACATCGACTTGAGCGTCGCCCAGGTCGCGTTGAGCGCACCTATGACGTGACGCTCCCGCGCCATCGTCGTGACCAGGATCCCGACCACGAATCCGAGCGGAGCCCCAACCACCGGAACGATGAAGAAGCCGGCAATCGCGAAACCGAGAGCGATCACTTGCCCCCACCAGGGGACACCGACCTCCGAAGCCGTGCGCTGCGGG
>CAXMQQ010000035.1:0-58263 GCA_964195545.1 uncultured Acidimicrobiia bacterium
CACCCCGGCGGGGGCATCCTGCATTGTTATGCCCGATTCCGGCGAGACAGGCACCCACCGGGCGGACACGCTGCGTTAATTAGGCAGCGAATGCATAACTTTCGTTATTGGCACTTATGTTTGTTCCCGGCTCTTTAACGAGGCTCCGGGGACCTCGGCTCGCTTCCGGCGCCTCAACCCTCACGGTCGAAACCATGTCACCCCCATATGGGGAACACGCAAGGCGCGTTCAACATCCTTAAGCGTAGTCATGCATTCCAGTCATCGCTCCTCCCCTTCGCCGCTCCCCTAAGTCCGGTGCGCAGATAGCCTGCTCGCCATGGATGCGGAAATCACAGAAGCACAAGACTCGGACAGCGGGACAGTTGATCCTCCCACCCCGAAGCCTTCGACCATCGACGTGACCGCTCGCGAAGAAGCATCGCGATCGTCAGGGACCGCTCGCGGACTCATGATCGCGCTCGCAATCGGACTCGTCGCCGTATTTGCCATGCAGGTGTTCACCCTGGTTTCCGCCGGTCGCACCGATGAGCAGATCGCTGCTCTCGACGATCAGATCCACTCCGTCAGCGGTGACGTTGCCGACGTCCAGGATTCTGTGGACGCCGTCGACGAGAAGGTCGACGATCTTGCGACCGGTTCCCTGGTCGCTCCTTCCGCCTCGGGCGCTTCGGCGGCCGTTGCCCCGAGCGTGCCCGCCGGGTACCTTCCGCCGTTCGAGCAGGGCCAACCGGACGCAGCCCTCGGGATGGTCCTCGGCGAAGTCACCGGTATCGAGTACTACACGCAGGCTGAGATGAGCGTCGATCCAGCTGACGGCACCGCGCGGGCATGGCTGATCTGGGCGCACTGGTGTCCCCATTGCCAGCGTGAACTACCCCCGCTATCGGAGTGGTATTCGGAGAATGCCGACCTGTACCCGAACGTCGAGTTGATCAGCGTCACCAGTTCTATCGACCCCGCTCGTGGCAATCCGTTGGAGCCGTACCTCGACGAACTCGAGCTTCCGTTCCCGGCGATCGTTGACCCGGACCTCGCTCTCGCTGAGCAGTTCGGGTTGAGCGCCTACCCGTTCTGGGTCTTCACCGATGGAGATGGCACAACGCTGCTCAGAGTTGCAGGCTTCATCGAGATCGACCAAGTCGAAGACATCTTCGGCCAGCTCGAGGCCCAGGGCTCGTAGGGCCACCCCCTATGCGCTCCTCTTGGGACAACCGCTACCGGGAGCGGTCGGCCCCTATCGATCCTGCAGCGTTCGTCACCGTCGAACTCGCGCCGCTTCTCGGCACACCCGGCCGAGCACTCGATCTCGCGGGTGGCGCTGGGAGACACGCCATCTGGCTCGCCGAGCGCGGCTGGGATACGACCATGATCGACACGTCGGAAGTCGCCATCGCCCTCGCCTCAGAACGGGCCGAAGAGGCAGCCGTCGATCTCCGGCTCGTCCACAGCGACCTGACCGCCGAAATGCTCCCCGACGGTCCATGGGACGTCGTGCTCATCGTCCACTACATGCAGCGGAACCTGTTCCAGCCCGCCATCGAACGGTTGGCGGTCAACGGCCTGATCGCGTTCTCGGTGGCAACCGTGCGGAACCTGGAACGCCGGGAACGGCCTCCCCTCCCCTACCTCCTCGACGAGGGCGAAGCACCGTCACTCGCCGACGGCCTTCAGATCCTCCACTACGCAGAAGGTTGGTCAACAGAAGACCGCCACGAGGCCAGAGTGGTGGCAAGGCGGAGGGGTGGCCGACCATCGGACTAGCCGAATACGTACTACGTATTACGTATTCCCAAGCGAAGCTCACCTCCGATGGCTCTTCGCCCTGTCCATCTCTCGCTTCTGCTGGCGCTCCACGATCTTCTTCCGTTTGTCGTACGTGTGACGGCCCTTCGCAAGGGCGACCTCGATCTTCGCGATACCACGAACGAAGTAGATCTGGAGCGGAACGAGCGTGAGACCTTGCTCGTTCATCTTGCCGGTGAGACGATCGATCTCCCGCCGATGCAGCAGCAGCTTCCGCTTCCGTTCCGGTGCGTGTCCACCACCGATCGCGAACGAGTACGGAGCGATGTGGGCGTTCTCCAACCAGAGTTCCCCGTCCTGTATCAAGCCGTAGGCGTCTTTGAGCTGCACTTGACCGGCGCGCAGGCTCTTCACCTCTGACCCCGTGAGAACGATGCCCGCCTCATACGTGTCGAGGATGTCGTAGTTGTAGCGTGCGCGACGGTTGGATGCGACGACCTTGTGACCTTCAGTCATGATGCGAAGACTAGGAGCGTGACGGACGATGCCGTTGCCCGGATTTGCTAGAAGTACTTGACCGGGTTCACGGGATTGCCGTTGATGCGGACCTCGAAGTGGAGATGGGGTCCAGTTGATACGCCGGTCGAACCAATGTAGCCGATGACCTGGCCTGCATTCACCTTCTGTCCGTTCGATACGGCGAACCTCGACTGGTGGGCATACAGCGTCACCATGCCACCGCCGTGATCGATCATGATCGAGTTCCCGTATCCGCCCTTCACTCCTGCCAAAAGGACAGTGCCGGCGGCGGCTGCCACGATCTCTTGTCCCATGCCGCCATTCATGTCAACACCGTTGTGCATCAGGGAGTAGCCATACATCGGATGGATCCTCGGTCCGAAGCCGGACGAGATCCCGCCGGGCACGGGACGCCCGAGCGTGCCGGGGGCTGACCCGGCCGCTTTCGCTCGCTCGGCGATGACCTTCTTGATCGACGACTCTTCCTTCTCGAGCGAGGTTATCTCCACCTCGATCTCTTCGATCTCAGCGTCATATTCCGAGAGGAGCGACCGCTGTCGGCGATACTCGTCCTGGAGCGCATCGCTCGACCGCTGTAGTTCGTTCTGGAGCGCACCGAGACGCTCTTCTGCGATCTTCAGTTCGGCAAGATCCGCTGCGAGGGTGGTTTCGGTCGCTGCGATCCTGTCGGTCGCTTGTTGCTCATCGACGAGGAGGGACTCGAATCGTTCAACCGTGTCGGTCCCGCTAGCGGTGATCTCATCGAGATACGCCAGTCCGATTCCAATGTCTGTCCACACTTTCGCTGACAGGGCAACGGTCGGTAGACCGAGACCGACCCCCATGTAGCTCTCGACTGCGTACTGTGTGGCGTCTTCCCTTGCCGTTCCAAGTTCCGACCGGGTGAGAGCGAGGGCCTGGTATTTCGCATGCAACTCTGATCTCACTTCGCGCAGTGCCCGCTGCTTCAGCGAGAGCTCTCCGGTCGCTGCGACCACATCCATCCGCGACGAAGCCATCGACTCGAGAACGGCATCCATACGGGCAGCGGTCGCCTGGATCTCGTTGGCCAGCGCGCTGCGATTCGTCGAAGCCGCACTGAACTCGTCGCTGAGAGCATCGATCCGACTCCTGACGCCTTGTAGATCACGGTCGAGATCATCGGCTCCCACCGAAGGAACCACGGCGAAGATCAACACAGCGGAAAGTGTCGCGACGAGAAGACGGCGCGCGGGCATCAGGTGCGCAAGTACTTGTGGACCGTGAGGCTCAGGCCACTGCCGACAAGGCCGGCAGACACCCCGAACAGCAAGACCAGCGCTCCCTGAGTGAAGAGGTAGTCAGGCTGAACCGCGACATTGATCCATTCAGGCAGATCGGTGAGACGATCGACGGCCAGCTGTTGGGCAACGACGATGAACCCAACGGCGAGACCAGCCCCCATGAAGCCTTCGATCGCGCCTTCGACGAGGAACGGCACGCGCACGTACCAATTGGAAGCGCCCACCAGACGCATGATCTCGATCTCTTCGCGGCGAGCGTAGATGGCCATATGAATCGTGTTCGCGATCAGAGCGACCGCGGCAACACCGAGAGCAACGGCAAGGAGCCAGAACATCACACGCAAGCCATCGCGGAGAGAGATCATCGCGTCGATTGCCTGTCCGGCAGATTGGACGCGCAGGAGCCCGGGGGTGGCCTGAAGGCGCGTCACAATCGTCTGGTAGTCATTGGGATCTACGGGTTTGATTCGGAGCGATGCCGGCACGATGTCGGGGCTTTCCTCGATGACGCGCAGCGTCGCCGGCTGATTCGAGAGAAGGATCCGTGCTTCTTTGAGTGCCTCGGCCTTGGAGACGAAGGCGACGCTCTCAACCTCAGCCCAACCCTCCATCTCGGCCTGCATCTCGTCGACCGCAGTCAGAGCATTGTCGCGCACGTAAGCGATCACACGAACGTCTTCGGCCCACTGGAGCGTGTTGATTCGAACCACTTCGCCGAAGACGAGGGTTCCAAAGGTGAGCGTGAGGGAGATGAAGACGGCCAGCACGGCACCCAACACGACAAGGCCGTTGCGTCCGATGTTGGCGAAAGCTTCTCGTAGAACGTAGGAGACGCGGGTCATCCGTCGACCTCCTCATCGGCTTCAGATTCTTCGTCTGGAGTCTCGTCATCAGCGACGATGACCTGCTCATCCTGCTCGGCGCCCTCGATGACCTCTTCTTCGACCACATCGGCCCCTTCTACGGAGCTCTGCTCTTCCGCAGAAGATCCGGTAACCGTGGTCTCCTCGACGTCGAGGGTTGCCGTCGCAGCGACTTCGGCCGTCGTGGAGGAGTCCGACCCGGCAACGACATCAGCGATGACGACCGGAGCATCGGGGGTGTCGGAATCCTCGGACCAAGACGTTTCATAGACACCACGGCTCTCGTCGCGAACGACGCGCCCACGTTCGAGTTGAACGACCCTGCGGCGCATGGCATCGACGATCGCGTGGTCGTGCGTCGCCATCACAACGGTTGTTCCCGTACGATTGATTCGGTCGAGGATGCGCATGATTCCGACCGAAGTCGCCGGATCCAGGTTCCCGGTCGGCTCATCTGCGAGAACGATGAGCGGTCGGTTCACAAAGGCGCGTGCCACCGAGACTCGCTGCTGTTCACCGCCGGAGAGTCGCCGTGGCAATCGGTCGGCCATCTCTGAGAGGCCCACGAGTTTGAGAACCTGCGGAACCTGGGCATGGATCGCCGAGCGCGACTTCCCCGTGACCTCCATCGCGAATGCGACGTTCTCGTAGACGGTCTTGCTCGGAAGAAGCTTGAAGTCCTGGAACACGGTGCCGATGGATCGACGGAGGTGGGGGATCTTCCAATCCGGCAGGTCGGAGGCGTGCTTCCCTGCGATCCAAATGTCACCGTTGGTCGGCTTCTCCTCGCGCATCATGAGGCGGACCAGCGTCGACTTTCCCGACCCCGAAGGGCCTACGAGAAAGACGAACTCACCCTTGTTGATGTCGAGTTCCACGTCTTTGAGGGCCACGACGCCGCCGTCGTATACCTTCGTCACATTATCGAGACGGATCATGAAATCCCTATCGTGGCTTCGTAGTCCTACCCCACCCGCCAACGCGTTGGCAGGTTACCCAAGGGTCCGCCGTAGGAGGTGGATTGTGATCGAGTTGTGAGCGGTGAGCCATGAAGTCCGAACGGAGTGATCCCCTCGCCGAAAGCTCACGATCACTTCGCCTCGGCGCGCCGCCACTGCAGATAGCTGTCTACCAACGGATCCAGGTCTCCGTCAAGGACTCCTGTGATGTTTCCGATCTCGTGACCGGTCCGGAGGTCTTTGACCATCTGGTATGGCTGGAGGACGTATGAGCGGATCTGGCGTCCCCAACCGGCCTCGGTCTGGTCTCCGCGAATCGCATCGACCTCTTGCTTCTGCTCGAGACGGGCCCGCTCGGCTAGGCGTGCGGCGAGGAGGTGCATGGCCCGAACCCGGTTCTGAGTCTGGGACCGCTCCGCCTGGCAACTGACCACGACACCGGTGGGCAAGTGCGTCAGCCGGACCGCCGAATCGGTCTTGTTGATGTGCTGGCCCCCGGCACCCGACGCTCGGAAGGTGTCGACCCGAAGATCCTCCGGATTGATCTCTACCTCTTTGACGTCGACCTCGGGGATGACATCGACACCGGCGAATGCCGTGTGACGCCTGGCGTTCGAGTCGAACGGACTGATCCGCACCAACCGATGCACACCACGCTCGCCCTCCAGGATTCCGTACGCATGATCGCCCTTGACGGTGATCGTGGCCGACTTGATGCCCGCCTCCTCACCAACCTGGTACTCGTCTACCTCGAAGGTGAGTTCTGTTCGTTCGAGGTAACGCAGGTACATGCGAAACAGCATCTCTGCCCAGTCCTGGGCGTCGACGCCGCCCGCACCGGCGTGAACAGACATGATCGCAGTCGAATCGTCGTGCGGACCGAAGAAGAGTGTCTCGCGCTCGAGGCGGCTGAGTGTCGCCTCGGTCTCACGAATCTCCGTCAACGCATCGTCGAGGCCCGAAGCATCGTCTTCTTCGACGGAGAGTTCGATCAACACCTCTGCGTCATCGAGCGCTTCATCCAGAGTCGCGACCTGCTCGATCGTGCGTTCGTGTCTGGCGAGCGTTCGAGTTACTTCGAGAGCGTGATCTTGGTCATCCCACAGACCGGGGGCCGACGCCTGCTCTCTCAGTTCAACGAGTTCCTGTTCCTTACCTGCGAGGTCAAAGGAACCTCCTGGCATCGTCGAGGCGAGAGCGCAAGTCGTTCAGAAGTACGCGGAGGTCGTTCGGTTCCATGGTGGGATGAGCGTACCCGTCAGCGGGTCACTGCACCTCCTGGGGTCCAGCATCCGCACCGTGGAACTGCTTGAACCACTGCGGCCCAGAGGTCAGGGTTGTTTGGAGCGGAACCCCAGCTCCCGTGCGGAGCGCTCCGTCCTGTTGGTCCACGTCGGTTGTTCCCCGACACTGCGGCGCTGCCGGCGCCGATCGCACCCCGAATCGCGAGCTTTGTCGAGAGTCCTGCGGATGTGGGAGTGACCCGCCGCGTCCCGTGTTCGGCGATGGCGACGGGGCTGCGGGCGGTGAGGCCGGCAAGGCCCATCATGACTCCCTACTGCATCGACGTTCTGGGCATCAGCGGAGGATCGAACGATGACGCGATCGCCATGCCTTTGAGAGGGCCCCCTCAGGCGAGATCAGAGGACCTGCGAGATATGCTGCATTGACGACGGTGCTCTTGAGTTCCATGGAGCCGAGAACACCATGCGCTCAGGCCAGCGGTTCAGCCCCAACGGCGCCGTGACAGCGCTTGTACTTCTTCCCAGATCCGCACGGACATGGAGCGTTACGCCCCACCTTCTCGCCGGTGCGAACGACCTGTCTCTTCTTGAGTTGCTGAACAGACTTCGCCGACGATGTCGAGACCTGCACCTTGGGGGCTTGCCGCTTCTGCACCACGTCGACGTGGAACATGTAGCGGATAGAGTCATGTTTCACCGCGTCGACCAGCTCCTCGAAGTAGTTGAACCCCTCGCGCTGGTACTCGACGAGCGGATCCTTCTGGCCCATCGCCCGCAGACCGATACCCGATCGGAGGTAGTCCATCTCGGCGAGATGCTCCCGCCATTTGTTGTCGATGACTGACAAGGTGACGGTGCGCTCGAGCTGGCGCATGACGTCGGAGCCGAACTGCGCTTCTCGTGCCGCGTATACGGCATCTGCGTCCACCACGTAGGCGTCCACAATCTCGTCGGGCGTGAGGAGTTCGGTGTCGCCGAACGATGTCTTGTTGATCGTCGTTTCGTAGATCGCCTTCATCCGGACGTCCAAGTCGGCCCAGTCCCACTCGGCGGCATCGACGCCCATTGTCATCTGCTCGATCTCGAACTCGATGACTTCGCCACGCCATTCAGCGAGCAACTCATCGGTGTCTTCACCATCGAGAATCTGGTTCCGCCATTTGTAGATGATCTGGCGCTGGGTGTTCATCACCTCGTCGTACTTGAGCACGTTCTTTCGGATCTCGAAGTTCTGCGACTCCACCTGTGTCTGTGCGCGCTCTATCGCTTTCGTGACCATCTTGTGCTCGATGGGAACGTCCGGCGGTATCCGCAGTCGCTCCATGATCGACGCCACTCTCTCGTTGGCGAACCGACGCATGAGATCGTCTTCGAGTGAAAGATAGAAGCGGGACTCCCCCGGGTCGCCCTGCCTGCCGGATCGGCCTCGCAACTGGTTGTCGATACGCCGGGAATCGTGCCGTTCGGTTCCGAGCACGTACAAGCCACCCTCATCGAGCACCTGTTGCCTCTGCTGATTTGTCTCAACCCTGAATCGCTCGATCGACGCTGCGAGTGTTGCCTCGTACGCCGGATCATCCTTCGGGATCTCTTTGCGAATCATCTCACCCAGCGCGAGCTCGTCGGGATTCCCGCCGAGTTGGATGTCGACGCCTCGACCCGCCATGTTGGTCGCGACCGTGACCGATCCCAGCTGCCCGGCCTGGGCGATGATGTGGCCTTCTCGTTCATGCTGCTTCGCGTTGAGGACTTCGTGCCTGATCCCCCGTCGTTTCAACGTGTTGGCAAGGCGTTCGGACTTCTCGATCGAGATGGTTCCGACGAGGACGGGCTGGCCGCGCTTGCTGCGCTCTTCGATGTCATCGGCAAGGGCAGCGAACTTGTGGTCCTCGTCGAGATACACGACGTCTGCCTGGTCGATGCGGGCGATCGGCTGGTTCGTCGGGACATCGAGCACTTCGAGCCCGTAGATCCCATGGAACTCTCCGGCCTCCGTCAGGGCCGTACCGGTCATCCCTGCGAGCTTCTCGTACATCCGGAAATAGTTCTGAAGCGTGATCGTGGCGAGGGTCTGGTTCTCCTCTTTGATGTGGACGCCCTCCTTCGCCTCGATCGCCTGGTGAAGGCCCTCGGAGTAGCGGCGGCCTTCGAGCACCCGACCGGTGAACTCGTCGACGATCATCACCTCACCATTCTTGATGAGGTAGTCAACGTCGCGGTGATAGAGCCCCTTTGCCTTCAAGGCGACGTCGAGATGGTGGATGAAGTCGACGTTGGCGAAGTCGTACATGTTCTCGACACCGAGGATCTGCTCGACCTGGCTCACGCCGGTTTCGGTGACGATGACCTGCCGCTTCTTCTCATCGACCTCGTAGTGCTCATCTCGCCTGAGCCTCTCGACGATGCGGGCGAAGTCCCGATACCACTTCCCAGTCTCTCCGACCCGGCCCGAGATGATGAGCGGAGTTCTCGCTTCGTCGATGAGGATCGAGTCGACCTCGTCGACGATCCCGTAGTAATGGCCCCGCTGGGTGCGGTCTTCGGGACGCATCGTCATGTTGTCCCTGAGGTAGTCGAATCCGACTTCGTTGTTCGTTCCGTACGTGATGTCGGCGTCGTAGGCGGGCTTGCGTTCCTGCGGCGTCATGTCGGCCTGGATGAGTCCGACCTTGAGACCGAGGAAACGGTGGATCTCTCCCATCCAGTTCGAGTCACGCGCAGCCAGGTAGTCGTTGACCGTGACGATATGGACACCTTCTCCCGCGAGGGCGTTGAGGTAGGCGGGCATCGTTGAAACGAGGGTCTTCCCCTCACCCGTGCGTTGCTCGGTAATCATCCCGCGATGGAGTGTTCCTGCCCCGATGATCTGGACGTCGAACGGTCGTTGTCCGAGCGTTCGCGTCGCTGCCTCACGAACTACGGCAAAAGCCTCATCTTCGAGGTCATCGATCGGCTCGCCGTTGCGGACTCGATTCCGGAATTCGGCGGTCTTAGCGACGAGATCGTCGTCGTTCAGCGCCTGGATCTCCGGTTCGAGCGCGTTGACGCGAACAACGAGCGCTTCGAGTTCTTTGAGACGTTTGCCCTCACCGATACGGAGGGCTTTGGAGAAGATGGACATGGTGAAGTGATGATACGGGCACGAGGCCGCTTGTTGGGCAGCCACCCACCGACACTGGATCGAAGTATCCAGCCCGAGATCTCCAGAATCTGGTCCCGTATCGTGAATTGACGCCACGGATCCAGCGGGTAGGTCACAGCGAGCGCCCGCACCCTGACGCTCACGCGAGTACTCTTGATCCATCGACACGAGGTGAAGGCGAGTGAGTTCGAGCAACACATGTGCCGCCGGCGGTGGGGCGTTCTACGGCCTGGGCATCTTCGGAGCGTTCGTGTACTTCTGGCAGCAGGCAGACGCATTCTGGGGGTACGTGTTCTCCTTCTTCCAGGCTCTCTTCTGGCCGGCCTTCATGGTCTACGAGGTGTTTGTCGCCCTCGGCGGTTGACCGCGAACTTCGGCAGCGATTCATGACGGCTCGGTTCCGAGAAGTCCCTGCATTGTCTCAGGCTTCTTCGTGAGTCGTCATGGAAGGTTTGCGCCCGATTCCCCGACATGGCAGACAGCGAAGAGCGAAGACCCGGTCGGACGGAATACGGAATGAGGTCTACGGACTACGGACCACTCAGGACAGGCTGATCAGGTCTTCTCTCACGGCGTACAGCACCGCTTCGTTCCTCGAGTGGAGACCGAGCTTGTCGAGGATGTTCCTGATGTGGTTCTTCACAGTGTTCTCGGAGATGAACAAGAGGACGCCGATCTCGCGGCTCGTCTGTCCCCCGGCTACGAGTTGGAGCACTTCGAGTTCGCGCCCTGTCAACACGGGCTTCCTCGACTGCAGGAGTTCTTGGTGGCGGAGTAGCTGCCGGGTTACATCAAGGAGTTTGCCTGCCATGTTCGGGGATACGGCCGCCCCGCCGCTCTCAACGGCGTTGAGGGCCCCGACCAGAGCATCGAACGGAGCGTCCTTGGTGACATAGCCTCGAGCGCCGGCCTTCACGCCGGCAAGGAGATCCTCCTCCGATTCGCTCGCTGTGAGAAGAACCACCCGCGCAGTCGGAGCGACGGCGCTGATCTTCTCAACGACCTCGAGTCCGGACATACCCGGCATCAGGATGTCGAGAAGGACCAGATCCGGCTGATGTTCCTCTGCAGCGGAGACTGCACCCTCGGCGTCACCGGCCTCGGCGACAACGTCGAATCCAGCGTCTCTGAGGGCGGAGCACAGTCCTGCCCGGAACAGCGGTACATCGTCCACAATGAGCAGTCTTTTCATCTCGACTCAACACTCCAGCTTGGATTACTCCGGCTCGATCATGCCGAGATCGCCATCCCGCCGGTAGTAGAGCACCGACTGTTTGCCTCTGTCTGCGTCGAGGAAGACGAAGAAGTCGTGTCCGAGCATCTCCATCTGCAATACAGCTTCCTCGACCGACATGGGCCGCATCGTGAATCGTTTCCGCCTCACGATGACGGCATCCCGGTCTTGTAGGTCATCGACCGAGTTGACGACCGGGTTGAGGTCTTTGTGACTGGACTTGCGGGATCGCTGTACGAGTCGCTCTTTGAGCCTTCGGAGTTGCCGTTCGTACTTGTCGGACGCTGTGTCAAGTGCCGCTCGCGCATCGAACGCATCCGACTCAACGCGGACGATCTGGCCGCCAGCGTTCGAGGTGATCTCGACGCGATACCTGCCTTCGGTCTGCCTTGGGTTGCCGTTCTCGGAGAATTCGACGTCGACACTCGTCACGCCGTCGAAGATCCTCCCAGCATGCTCGACCTTCTCTTGAGCGAGATCGCGGACATCGTCGGCAATCTCGGTGTTCCGCCCGTGGATCCGAACGTTCACTCGTGCTCCTCTCCGTGACGACTGTGCCCCGCCGGACTTCTTCCGGGCGCGTCGAACCGGCCTACTCGGGTCGTTCGGGCGCGGAGGGTGCTTCGATCGGTCGGACCGTTGAACGGTTGAACGGTCACCGCACCTCCAAAGGGGCTCTCTCCTGTCTTCATCCTACTCGCGCAAGTGGCAACCAGGACAAGAGTCGGAAGACCCTCAAGTGCGGTCGCTGCTGCACGGGCCGTCGCCCCCGTCGTGAGCACGTCATCGACCAGCGCTGCGTTCTTCGGGACCAATGAGCCGGTCGGAGCGAACGAGATCGCGGAACGTTCGTCGCGGCTGCGTCCTGCGTGCCGGCGCCACCACCATCGCGGTTTGATCGCCGCTACGACGGGGAGCCCCGTTCGTCGAGCAACGCCTGAGGCAAGAACGGCTGCCGGGTCGATTCCGTGGCGGAACGCTCGGAGGATGGCTCTCGGCACGGGGACGAGAGCTGTCGCAGATGATGGGACTCTCTCGGCCATCGCGTCGGCGAGCGGTTCGGCTGCAGCGAACACGGCCCGATACTTGAGGGCGTGAACGAGACGCCGGGCCGAGCCCTGATGAACGAAACCGGCCACTCCGACCAGACCCGGTGCAACCGACACGTCCGGGGCGGGACGGAGCTCAAAGCGACACGGTTCACAGAGCGCCCCTGAGCAAGGCATGGTGCAAGAGAGGCACAACATGCCCCGACCGTAGGGACGGGGTGGGACAAGAAATATCAAGTAGCAAGTCACAAGACATAGGCAACAGGACGCGAGGGCGGTCCGGTCTTGCTCCTTGTGTCTTGCTGCCTGCTACTGGATCACGTCCCTTCTTCCCAGGACTCCAGGTACTTGGCCTGTTCCTCCGTCAGGGTCTCGAGGCTGGCGCCCATGGCTTCGAGCTTCAACCGGGCAACCGATTCGTCGAGCTCACGCGGCAGCGTGTACACGTCGGGGGCGAGATCGGCACCGACGTCGACGAGCCACTCCGCAGCGAGCGCCTGATCCGCGAACGACATGTCCATCACATCGGCCGGATGGCCCTCCGCCGCAGACAGGTTCACGAGTCGACCCTCAGCCACCACGATGATCCGGCGTCCGTTCGCGAGTTCGAACTCCTCGAGATTGTCACGGATCTCACGGCGAGCAACCGCCATCTCCTCAAGGCCCTTCAAATCGAGCTCCACGTCGAAATGGCCCGCGTTCGCCAGGATCACGTTGTCCTTCATCACCGAGAAATGCTCAGGTCTGAAGATGTGGATATCCCCCGTCACCGTCACAAACACATCCCCGATCGGAGCGGCCTCGGCAGCCGTCATCACCCGATAGCCCTCCATCGCAGCAGACAACGCCCGAATCGGATCGACCTCGATGACGACAACGCTTGCACCCAACCCAGCAGCACGACGAGCAACACCCCACCCACAATCGCCAAACCCGGCCACAACGACCGTACGACCCGCGAACAAGATGTTCGAAGCCCGCAGAATCCCATCAAGAGACGACTGCCCGGTTCCGTGCCGGTTGTCGAACAGATGCTTCGTCGCAGAATCATTCACCGCAACCACCGGATATCGAAGAACTCCGTTCGCAGCCATCGAGCGGAGACGCAACACACCCGTCGTCGTCTCCTCCAAACCACCCAGGATCGGCTGGCTCGGCCGTTCCCGATGCAACACCGTCGTCGTATCCGCCCCATCGTCGAACACAAGATGCGGCTCAGAGTCCAAGATCGCGTTGATGTGGGTATAGAACGTGTCCGAATCCTCACCCCGCAGCGCGAACACAGGAATGCCGTCATCAACCAACGCGGCGGCCACGTCATCCTGCGTCGACAACGGATTCGACGCACACAACGCCACCGACGCACCACCAGCACGCAACGTATACATCAACGCTGCGGTCTCACTCGTCACGTGCATGCACGCGGCAACTCGAACACCATCCAACGGCTTATCCGTCTCGAACCGATCACGGATCGCGGCCAGAACGGGCATCCGACGATCCGCCCACTCGATCCGCCGATGCCCCCCAGCAGCCAACCCCGGATCAGCAATGTCGTAGTTCATAGTGCCCCCTTCGCGAGCATCGTCTTGAAAGCCTCCAACGTCTCAACCGGCGTCGCATCAACACCCGCCGCATCCGCCATCGCGACCGAAGCAACGTCGCCCACCACGGCAAGGCTGAAGAATCGGGCGAGTGCGCCGTCTCCGGTTGAGAGCACATCGCCGATGCGATGAACCTTGCCCGACAGCACCGTTTCTGAGAGCTCCAGGCGGTGTGCAACGCTCGGATGATCGGCGGAATCCCTGAGGTAGACCACGCCGAATGCGTCGCTCGTTTCCGGCTGCCACCCTTCGAGTTCGTTGTGGTTCATCTCCGGGACGACTCCGGCGAATGCGGGAACCTTGGCGTTCTCGTTGATCTGTGTCTTCCACCGGTATGCGGCCGTCGAGCCGACTCCACGGCCGCCGTAGATGACCGCGGTTCGATCTTCGAGACCGGCGGCGAGGTCGCGCCCGAGTTCGACGGCGCCACCGTGCCCCCCATCGAGAAGGCTGTCGACGACGTCGGCGGCTTCGGTGAGGGCGGCTTCGGCGTTCGGTATGTGACCACCTGCGCCGAGCATGGCGGTCACGGCGGCCGTCTGGTAGCCGACACCGGCGCGTGGCTGGAGACCTCCGGGAACCTCGACGTACGGTAGGCCGCGCTCTCCTGCGATCTCGGCGAGTCGACCTCCGGAGGCGACAGCGGCAAGATCAAGACCGGCCGAAATCGCTTGTTCGACGCCGGAGAGCACCTCTTCGGTGTTTCCGCTGTACGAGACGGCGAGTACGCCAGCACCTGCGTCTGCCGCCCACGCGGGCAGCCCGTACCCCTGGTGGACGATCATGGGATGGCGCGGTCTCGATGCCAGCGTTCCGATGGTGGCCGCCATCGCAGATCCTCCCATGCCCAGGAGCACGATCGGACCATCGGATTGCAGCGGAGAGATTTCGTGGCCGATCCCCCACCGGAGTTGCTCCGGAAGGGTCAGGATGTCATCGAACATCGTCATTGGTCAGAAGGAGTGGCTTCGTCGATCAGCATGACCGGGATGCCATCTCGAACCGGGTACTGGAGCCCGCATTCCGAGCACACGAGTGCCGGCGGCTCGGAACGCTCGACGAGCGTCCCGGTACACGATGGACATTGCATGATCTCCAGCAATGTCGGGTCGATCAAATGGTCGGTCACGATCCCTCCTCGATGATCGATGCCACCGCAGCGACGAGTTCATCGACCGCAGCGGCGTCTGGTGCTTCTGCATTGAGCCTGAGCTTCGGCTCGGTGTTCGACGGTCGAAGATTGAACCACCGGTCACCGAGATCAACGGTGAGCCCGTCGAGATGGTCGATCCTGGCACCGCTGTATGCGGCGGCCACGGCGGCGGTGGCCGATGCTTGATCTGCCACGTCGTAGTTGATCTCGCCCGATCCGACATACGGCTCATAGTCCAGCCGTAGCTCGGAGAGTGGGCGTCCGTCCTCCGACATCACCTGCATCAGGACAAGCATCGCGAGGATCCCCGAGTCGGCCCGGTAGTTGTCTCTGAAGTAGTAGTGGCCTGAATGTTCGCCCCCGAACACGGCACCGGTGTCCTTCATCACCTGTTTGATGAACGAGTGCCCCACTCGTGTTCGCACCGGTACGCCCCCAGCAGCGCGAACCCGCTCGGGGACCGCCTTGGAACAGATGAGGTTGTGAACCACCGATGCGCCGGGCTCTCTGGCGAGGAACCAATCGCCGATGATCGCCGTCGTCGTGCTGCCGGGCAGAGGGACGCCGCGGTCGTCGATGAAGAACGCCCGGTCTGCATCACCGTCGAACGCGACGCCGAGGTCGGGCTTCCGTTCACTCATGAGGGCGAGGAGATCAACGAGGTTCTCCGGCCTGAGCGGATCTGCCGGGTGGTTCGGGAATGTTCCGTCCGGTTCGAGATAGAGGCCGATGAGTTGGGCCGGGAGTCGGTCGAATACGGATGGCACTGCAATGCCGGCCATCCCGTTACCTCCATCCGCCGCAACGGTCAGCTCTGAGAACACCGATGCGTCGACGACTCCGAAAAGATGATCAACGTATCCCCCGAGGATGTCCACGGCCTCGATCGAGCCGCGATCTGCCAGTTCTTCGAACTCCGAGGCAGCGATTCGCTTGATGTCGTTGAGCCCCGAGTCCTCCCCGACCGGCGCGGCTCCCGCGAGGCAGAACTTGAGACCGTTGTACTCGGGAGGATTGTGCGATGCGGTCACGACGACGCCGGGAAGGTCCATCGATCCCGATGCGAAATAGAGACCATCGGTGGTGATCTCTCCGATGTCGATGACGTCGGTCCCGGTGGCGGTGATCCCGTCGATGAGCGCGGCTGCGATGCCGGGCGACGATGTGCGACAATCGTGTCCAACGGCGATCCTGTCGACGCCGGCGAAAACAGCGAAGCCACGGCCGATGCGTCGAGCCGCTTCCTCATCGATCTCGGATGGGTAGAGGCCGCGAACGTCGTACGCCTTGAAGATGGTGTCCAGTTCCATGGTGGGATTGTACGGTCGCATGGGAACTGGCCGGGTCCCTGTGTCCCATCTCTTCCTACACTCATCGCAGACATGACATCCGATACTCCAACGACCCTCTCGATCGTGATCCCGGTCCACAATGAAGCGGACTACCTTCCCGGTGCTCTCGCAGAGCTCTTCGATGAGATCTCCGACGTGCCGGCATCGATCACTGTTCTGGTGGCTGAGAACGGCTCGACGGACGGAACGGCACAGGCCGTTCGCAAGCTGATGAGCCGGTACGCCGGTCTCGACCTCCTCCAACTTCCCACGCCGGACTACGGCGCGGCAATGAGGGAAGGATTCGTCTCCACCGACGGCGAGTGGGTCGTGAACTTCGACATCGACTACTTCTCCGCCGACTTCCTGCGCTCCGTCGTCTCGATCGGGGATGAGGCAGACCTGGTGCTGGCCTCCAAACGAGCCGAAGGCGCCGACGATCGTCGCGGCATCGTGCGTCGGTTCGCCACGTGGACGTTCAACCAGGTGCTGCGATTCGTACTGTCGTCCGGCGTTTCGGACACCCATGGCATGAAGGCGATCCGACGCGAGGTGATCGATCAGATCGCCGCGGCGGTGATCTCAACTCAGGATCTCTTCGACACCGAACTCGTCGTTCGTGCAGAGCGTGCCGGTTACCGCATCGTTGAGGTGCCGGCGGTCGTCGAGGAGAAGCGAGAGACGAAGAGCAGTCTCGCAAAACGTGTACCTCGCACGCTCTATGGCGTGTGGAACATCAGAAAGAGCCTGAGGGTCTGAGCCTCGCCTCTCCTCATGCCTCCGAAGGGCTGCTCTCCTGGTCCTTGATTGCGTTGCCGAACACGATGTCGCGATAGGAGGCGAACTTCGGGAGGAGGATCACGATCGACGTGATCAAGTACACGACGTTCGCGGCGACCTTCGACAGCGGACCGAACAGGGTCTCAGCGAACCACATCGTGCCCGCCGTACCGGCCCATGCGGCGAGGTTGACCAGATAGAAGCGCATCGTCTCGCGGCCGGAGACCCTGCCGTCCTTGATCTCGAAAGTCCAGGCTCTGTTCAATAGATACGACATGAAGGTAGTGAGGGCGAAGGCGACGCTCACCGCAGCCACCGACCACCAACCCATCCAGAGGAAGAGGTTGAAGAGGGCGAAGGACACAACCGTATTGGCGATTCCGACGAGTCCGACTTTGACGAACTGCTCGAACGCCGCCTTCGTCATGAAGCTTGCTAGATAGCGCTTCATGCAACGACCTCGGACGAGCGAAGCTTGTGCCGCCGGTACGCGTACGCGCCCAGACCGGCGAGAGCGATCACAGTGAGAGCCATACCCAGATTCTCGGCAGATGTGTTTCTGAACTCAAGAACGACGTGCTCGTCGGTCGGAACGACGACCATCAGTGAAGGAGCAGTTCGATATGGCCCGTCTGCCCCCTCCGCCTTCCAGTTCGGGAAGTAGGACTCCTTCACGAGATGCGGCACGCCGATGGCCGTCGTCGTGAACGAGATGCGATCATCTTCCTGGACGATGTCGGTCACGACGCCCGTATCGCCATAGGTTGACACCGAGGTCAAACGATCCTCGACCGCTTCGACCCGGAGCCACCCCTCGGGCCCGGTCTCGACGAGCCAGTTGTCCAGATGATCAACATCGTCGTACCACTCGAGCGAGGGATCGAGGAAGTCTCCACCCCCATCCCACACAGACGGTCTCATGGTCGCGACTTCGACAAGATCCGAGTCGGGGAGAACGAAGATCGTCCACGGTGAGGCGAACCCGATCTCGACAAGACCCGCCGAGCGGGCCTCGGATTCGCCCTTCTCCGTGAAGCTCACGTAGTAGGTCACGTCGTACACGGCGAGGTGGGAGATCCCCCGCTCCATGTTGAACCCTCGGTAGTCGAGTCCTCGTACCGGATTCGACGGTCGCTCACTGACTTCGGACGCGTTCAGGAAGTGGAACGGCGTCGTGAGCGACGATTCGAAGAACAATCCTTCCATCGACGGGTGGCCCTCGCTCCAATACGGGAACAGCATCAACGCCATCGGCGTCCCGTACTTGTTCATGTCGGAATTCGCTTCCCACATGATGCGACCGGGCGGGAGCGTGTCGACCGTCTCCATCAGCGCCTGATACTCGTGATAGTCGGCCTTGCCCTCATATCCCTCGAAGTTCCACTTGACCCATCCGGGCACGTCATGGACCGAAAGCATGGTGGCGGCGAGTACGACGAAGCCGACACCCAGCGACGCACCGATGACCACTGTTCGTCGGAGAGGAACCCGTCGTGAGATCTCGAAGACGGCCAGACCGAGGGCAATGCCGGCGAAGACATACGCGCCGAAGTACCAGTAGGGCAGCAGCCGGGCGTTGTATAGGGCGGTGATGCCGATTTTCGGAAGAATGAAGTAGCCGGCGAGCGGCAACAGGGTGAGCCATGCCAGCACCATCACGTCGTCGCGTCGCAGCATCGTCCAGACCATCCCAATGAGCCCAAGCACCAGGACGGGTATGAACTCCCCCGGTAGCGGGGATCCCGGATTCGTATCACCGACGACGTTGGCCACGGGGGACCATCCCATATCGGTCGTCAAGCCCTGGAACACGCGGATGCCGAGCGGCAACGCCCAGAACGCGGCGATCGCGAACCCGACGACCCATGACGAGATGACGGCTCGCGGTCCGTTTCGCCTGAACAAGAGCGACACCGAGACAACGACCACGATCATGGTGGTGACAATGTGGGTCATCGCCGTCAGAGCGAGGATGATCCCCGCCAACGGCGTGAACCGCCGTCCCAGACGCGTATCGCGAGCGACGATCCCGAGATAGACGATCGACAAAGCGAAGGACCATGAGAACGAGAACTCGCCGGCGAGCGTCGACTTGATGTTGGCTCCGAAGATCGAGAAGCTCTCCATGAACACGAACATGGAGCCGGTGAGCGCAGCCAGTGCCGCTATCGGACGCGAGAAGGCAAGAAGGCGGACGAAGGCATACGTGGCGACGGGAAGCGCCACGAGGCCGACGATCGCAACGAGCTTGAATGCGACACCGTATGGGATGAATACGTCGAGGACGACGGTCAGAAGCGCCGGGATCGGGAAGTAGAAATAGAGAGCGGGGAATCCCGCGTACCAGGCACCCGACCAACCGAACAGTCGGCCGGATGGCAAGAGCACGTCCTTGAGAACCTGGGGCAGGAGCACGTGGGCTCCCATGTCGCCGCCCGTCGGCGTGTTGGCAACCAGGATCTCTGGGAATCGAATCAGTGATCCCGACCCGATGACGCCGAGAATGCCCGACATGATGAGCAAGATGATCAACGTCGGCGCACCGATCAGCAATAGGATCAGCCAGGTCGGTGAAGTACCGGTAGCGACGGCCTCTGATCGCTCAGAAACAGACTCGACCACGGCGGGCGCAGGAGAGGAGCTCACGACCGAAAGGCTAGCGAGGGCGTGTCGGTCGGTCGGGCCCTACGGCTCGCGGCGAGCCACATCAACGAGTGAATCCAAATCAAGTTGCTCGCCGTCACGGTCCCACCACTTCGATTCACACCGATGGCACGAGCAGAACACAACTTCCGAACCATCCGGAAGCTTTAGTTCGATCTCGATAACGGTGTCTTGGCCACACGTACTACACCGGAGTCCATCACTCATGTTCTGCCTTCCATGGGTTCGAAGAGTAGTCCGTACTCAGGACTCTGTAGTCCCTAATCCTGTTGTCGGCTGTCGGTACGGACTTCCCACCTGCCTTGCTCAAAGCTCATATCTCAGAGCTCAAATCTCACCGCTCAACCACTCAGCCGCTCGCTTCTGGGACGTCTTCCAACTTCCCGAGATACCGAGAACGGCGCTTTCCGTCTTCGTTCCAGTACGCGTACCAGTAGGGACCGTGTGGGCACCGGGTACAGTTCTCCTTGCCGCACCGCACCATCTGCTTGCGTAGTTTTACCTCTGGCCCCGATCCCGGCAGGGCCACGCCGCGTCCCTCGAGACGAGCCTTGGCAAGGATGTAGAGACGGCGCAGCTGGTGCTCGTCCATCTCTCGCACAGCCTCGAGGACGTCTCGGTCGATAGACATCGTGCCCCCTATGCCAGAACCGGAGCGAACAGGGTCGGTTGTGATCTGCGATCGTGGAGCACCCATCCAACCGGTGGCGTGACGCGATCGGCATGGGTCGTGCATAGCGGGTAGCGAGTGCCCGGTGCTGGTGATCGTTCGCGGTCGACCAGCCAGGCCTCACGCCGATCGTATGCGTAGGTGAGGCACGAGGTGGGGTTCGATGAGCAGCGTACGCAAGTCATTGCCGCGCAAAGGTAGGGGTCGAGGGGGCACAGACCAAGCATTTCGAGACGGTCATCCGACTCCGACACCACCGATGAACGCCACACCCTGAGGTCCGGCGATAGACACAGCCACAGAGACCGGCAGGCTTGCGTCGATGAGCATCCCCGAGTTACCCGATTCAGAGAGCGAGGGAACGGGGATCTCGACATACCGGCCGGCGGGAATCAAGAACTTCTCGGTTCGAATTGCCGAAACGCCGAGAGGGCTCACAGTCACGGTCGCCTCTTCCCCGGAGGGGTTCAGGACCCAGATCGACGTCTGGGCACCGGGCACGACGCCGAGACCGGGCACCAGCCACCGTTCGAGAGGATCGGTGTTCCCCGGCATTGCCGCCAAACCGTCGTAGACGACGTGGACTTCGGCTTCCTTGCCCTCGTCCGTTTCGGCCGTGTCGTCGTCGGTCGCTGTCTCGTCGGTCGCTGTCTCGTCGGTCGCGGCGTCGTCGGTCGACTCGTCGACGGCGGACTCCTCTTCATGCTCGACAACGTCGGTACGCGGGAACGTCCCTTCCGGGGCGGCTTGGATGACGGCTCCGATCGGGGCATTTGACCGGACGCGCACAGAGAACGGCGGCTCTGCAAGATCTGACAGGTGGATTCGCAACGGTTCGAGTGGCGCGACGATCCTCCCATCGGCGTCGGGGATCGGACCCTCCGGTGTGAAGAGATCGATCGCAACCGTGGCACCAACACTGCCGATGTTGGAGATGACCAGGGTCGGTTCTAGTCCGGGGAGACTCGTGACGGGGAAGTCCCAGACCGTGGATTGCCCGGTCCCGGGCCAGGAGGCCTCGTCGCTCTCGTTGTTGAGCACGAGGCTCGGAATCACGATCCCGCTCTCGGACGTCACGGTGAAGGTGGCCATATCGAGGAATGGGATCACGCGGGAGAGATCGGTGGTGATCCACGATCGTCCGGGAACATCGATGCTCTCGAATCCAGCGAGGGGCGACCTACCGAATTCGGTGATCAACTCGATGGTGACTTTGGCGTTTTCTGCGAATGGATTGAACAGCTGAAGTTCGAGGGTGAATCCCTCCGCCGTGATGCCGCCGACCAGTTGCCACTCCTTCGGAACCGATGCGACACACCGGTCCCCCGTGATGATCTCCTCCGACCACATCACCGTCGTCGCGACTGCCGGTCCGTCGTCGAATTCCACCACACCGGGAGACGTTCCCCGGCGAACGATCTCGCCGGCGTTGATACTCCTTGCTCCGGGTCCGCGAAGCCGGACCTCGCCGACACCCGGTTCCTCAGTTGGGTTCGAATTCGGGAGCGTGACCGTGGCGTTGACGTCGGCCATCGACGCCAGATTGAATGCTGAGTCACGCAGGGCGCCCGAGATCACCCAAGGGCAGTACCAGGCGCTCGGATCACCGGTCGCTCCGATCGCCTCAGCGGGCGGTGCCCCGAATTCCGGAGGACGAACGTCGACCGGCTCGGTCTGAGCGAGAGCGAGTGTTCCGAAGGCGACAACGACGATGCCGGCGATCATCCGCCTCATCCGAACTTCCTTCCAGCCCAGGCGACGCCGGCCAGAGCAACGAGCCACACGCCGGCGGCAATCGCCTGACGCCGTCGGCCTTCGATCGGCTCGAACTCGACCGTGCCGGCGGCTGCCGTCATCCGGTTTGCCCAGCCGATCTGCTCCCAGTCACCGGGGCCCCATCGATCGTTGGCGTTCTCTCTCACTTCGACGTCGACTCCGAACTCCGGATCCCCTTCATATCCGGTGCCGACACGAGTCCAGGGTGTGCCCTCGGCGCTGATGGCGCGAACGGCGTATTCCGCCTCGTTCTCGAACGTTGTGTTGGAGAGCCCACCGCCGAGCGGCACGAGATCCAGTTGGCCAACGAAGAGCGTCTTCCATGCATCGGCGAACGAATCCCTCCCATCCTCCGCGAGGATGACGACCCATCGAATGCCGAACGGAGCCAACAGTTCTCCGGCGCGTTTCGTTGCCCCACCGATTATCGACTCCAGCGTCTGAGCGAGTGCGTCATCGCCGACCCTGGCCGTGTGCAAATGCGTCTCCCACGACTCCGGCATCGGTGCGGACACGAGCCGATACGCCGCTCCTGCGACGGTCCGATCGTCGCCCGGCAGGTTCCCCGGTGCCCCGAGGACGAGGATTCTCGATGCGGCAGGATCACCGGGTCGGGCCGCTGAGAAGGTGAACGCCTCGCGGTACTCGTCACCTGGATATCCGGCACGACCCCCCAGAATCGTGACGGTGGATGCTGCTACGACGAACACTGCCGCGGCGACAGCGACTCCAGCAACGATGCGGCGCCATCCCCCGACCTCTCGCACCCGTGTGATGGCTTCGAACGCCGGACCGACGATGAGCGCAATGCCTAGCGATACCAACGCGAGACTGACGGTCTCGATCTCCCGACCCGCTCCGATATCGTTCGCCCGGGCAAGGAGCGATCCGCCTGCTGCGGCGATCGCTCCCCAACCAGCGACGAGCGCAAGCCGCTGCGGCGCAGCTACGAGTGTGGCTGCGGCAGCAATCCCGACGATGGTCGCAGACACGATCGGCAACGCCCAGTAGGCGTCGCCATCCGTGACGAACCGAGAGAGATCGGCAACACCGAGCCAGGGGAAGAGCAGCGGAATGGCAAAGATCGCGCCGACCAGGGAAACGCCGAAGGCCCTCCACGCGCTGCCGTCGGTGAAGTTGAGGAGGGCCCACAGGAGCAACGCCACGATCGGTACCGCCAGAGCGAGAGGTGCGAGCATTGCGCTGAGACCGGCGATCGCAGCGATCGCAGCGATCCTCCCGATCCTCGAGACCGAGGATGCGGGGAACGAGGCCAAAGCGAAACGCATGGACCAGGGGATCAAACCGACGGCAATGGCGACGCCGACGGCGGTCTCTTGGGCAAGGGCTTGCGCCGCGGGACCCGCGACGTAGACGATCCCGGCAAGAGTCCCTGCAACCGCACGTACGCCCCATGTTCGTAGCAGGCGGACAACACCCCAGATACCAAGCAGCCACGACCCCGCGGTCAGTACGTACTCGGCAAGGCGGCGATTGTCGAAGAGAATGGTCTGGATGAAGCCGGTCAGGGCGGTGAACGGGCGAAGCGCCTCCACCGACCCGAGTCCAGCGGGGTTCCACCCTCCGGCATACGCCGAGATGGCACCCGGCCCCGATTCGGCGAAGGGGAGGCTAAATCCGACAGCCGGAAGACCGGTAGACCAGATACCCCGGGTCGCGAGGAAGACGAACACCAGGGCGAGCGCCCCGACAATAAACGATGGCCGCCTGAGTTCGTCACCGACCACCTCGATCGAGAGTCGATCCTCTCCAGGGAGCCTCCGTCGAATCCGGTCGGAAAGCTCCGCTACGACCGACTTGAGGGCGACCGAGCCACTGATCTGATATCTGAAGAGCTCAGAGTCGCCGACGACTCGTCCCTTCCGCACATCTCGACGCTCGCGAAGCGTGTTCGGCAGCTTCACGACGATCCAGAGCCACGCCAGCAGCCAATGGAAGAACCGCCACCGTCCAAGGAAGAGGGAAAGAAACGACTGGGCGAATCCGGAGAGGAACGCCATCGGGAGCGCCCAGAGCAACGTCAACGGTCCGTAGACCTTAATCATCGCTCGGATCCGTCCGGCACGTTCCCGCCATCGATCGAGATCTGCTCGATTGTCGGTTGCGAGCACTTCAGATGATGGAACAGCAACGATGCGAGCACCGCGAAGTCGTGCTCTCTGGCAGAAGTCGACGGCTGCGGCGGATTGCGCCAGGGCGACATCCGGGCCGCCGAGACCACGGGCGAGATCCGTGCGAACGAGCATCGACTGTCCTCCGACGGCGGCAACATCTCGGACGACGTCGTACTGCCCCTGGTCGAGTTCATCCTCGTCGAACCCCGTGTACGGCGTCGCGAATACGTCGGTCGCGAACCCGGCCGACAGCAGACGATCGGGGCTCGCCTCATCGAGAACTTTCGAGCCGGCTACCGAGGCGTCGAGACGCGCCTGTCCATCGACCAATGCTCCGAGGGCGTCTGGTCGCGGGCGTACGCCGCCGAGAACGAACCACAGAAGGGTGGCGTCGGTGCCGGATTCGATGAAGGCACCGAGTCCGGCGATCCACTCAGCGTCGTAAGCAGATGCGATCTGACGCGCGTCTCTATCTCCACCGACCACGACGATCCGCTGTGTTTTGTACACTTGGCGCTGGATCGATTCGATGGTCGCTGGAAGATCGGCACCGCGTCGAGCGACGACCACGGCTGCAACAGATACTGGGCGGGTGCCCTCCGGAGATGACATGAACGAGGCCATTCAAGGACGGAACTCGGCATATTCCAACCCTTTCGCCGTTGTCCTGACCGGCGGAGTCGGTGGAGCGCGCGGCGCACGGTCTCTCAGACAGGTCTTCGGCGGTGACCGCCTCACCGTGATCGGCAACGTGGGAGACGACGAACTGGTCCACGGCGTCCACGTTTCCGCTGATCTCGACACCGTTCTCTACACGCTCGCGGGCATCGAGGGGCCCGTCGGCTGGGGTATCAGCGGGGACTCCTTTGCCGCGATGGATCAACTCGAGACGCTCGGCGTCGATGCCACGTTCCGGATCGGCGATCGAGACCTGGCGACGTGTCTGTTCCGAACCGGGATGCTCGCATCCGGCCATTCGCTCTCTGATATCACGGAACAGATTCGCGCGGCTCTCGGCGTAGAAACGCGGGTCCTCCCGGCTACCGACGACCGGGTCCGGACCAGAGTCCGGATCGCCGACGGTACGTGGCTCGCGTTCCAGGAGTACTTCGTCGAGCGGCGGCACCGCGACCGTGTCGTTCAAATCGAGTACGCAGGCGCCGAGCATGCGGTGCCCGCCGCCGGAGTCATCGAGGCGATTGCTGCCGCCGACCTCGTCGTCATCGCTCCATCGAATCCACCCCTGTCGATCGGCCCGATCATCGCGATCCCCGGAGTTCGCCGGGCCATCATCGAGAAGGATCGGGTCGTCGCCATCAGCCCTCTGTTCGGGGGCAAGGCGCTCAAAGGGCCAGCCGATCGGGTTCTGGAATCTCTAGGATTTCCCCGGGGGAACGCGGGAGTTCTCTCAGCCTATGAGGGTCTCATTTCCGATCTCGTCATCGATGTCGAGGATGCTTCAGACGTGCAGACGCTCTCCACATCGGTCAGGATCCACGCCACCGACACCCGCCTTGGTTCGGATGACGAAGCCCGCCGATTCGCCGAATGGTTCAAGGAGACGTTCACATGAGCATTGAGATCCACCCGATTCGCGGCATCCCCGAAGTCGTTCCAGGGGACGACCTTGCAGCTCTCATCGTCGAGGGCCTGGACTGCTCAAAGATCGCGTTGTCCGACAGCGACGTCCTTGTGATCACTCACAAGATCGTCTCCAAGGCCGAAGGTCGAGTCGAACCGGCCCCCGATGACCGGGCCTACCGGGAGTTGGCTGAGCGAGAGGCTCGTTCGATCCTGAGGCGACGCGGCGACCTCCTCATCGCCCAGACCCATCACGGATTCATCTGCGCGAACGCGGGTGTAGATCGCTCCAATGTGGCAGACGGCATGGCGGTTCTTCTCCCCGTCGACCCGGATCGATCGGCACACCGCATCCGGCTCCGTATCGAGCGAATGATGGAACGCTCGATCGCTGTCGTCGTCACCGACACGTTCGGCCGTCCATGGCGACGCGGACTTGTCGACGTCGCCATCGGTGTCTCCGGACTCCCGGCGATTCTCGACCTGCGGGGCGAGTCCGATGCCCACGGCCGCACGATGAACGTCACCGAGATCGCGATCGTCGATGAGATCGCAGCAGCAGCCGACCTCGTCATGGGGAAGGCCGACGGGATACCCGCCGCCCTCATCCGTGGCATCAAACTGACCGGAGACGGACGAGCAACCGACCTGGTAAGACCCCCAGAAGAGGACATGTTCAGATAGAGCGTAAGAACTGAGACGAGAGACTCAGCCCAACGGCATCTCGTGTCTCGCTACTGTCTTCTGAACCAGTCGATGGTCTGGGCGAGACCGTCGTCGAGGCTCGTCCATGGCTCCCATCCGAGGGCCTTCTGGGCTGCTGTCGGGTCGAGGGCCGAGCGACGCTGCTCGCCGGCCCGAGGGGCCGCGTGATTCGGGCGAACAGAAGAGCCGACGATCCTGGCCATCTTCTTGTAGAGGTCGACCACGGTCGTCTCCACGGAAGTCCCGATGTTCAGGTAGCGACCCCCACCTTGGAGCGCTGCACGCCAACAGGCATCGGTGACATCCTCGACGAAGACATAGTCACGGGTCTGGAGTCCGTCGCCGTAGATCGTCGGTGTCCGCCCGGCCAGAAGATCTCCGGAGAAGATGGCAACAACGCCGGCCTCGCCAGCGGGATCCTGCCCGGGTCCGTACACGTTGGCGAAGCCGAGAGACACGTAGTCGAGGGCGGCGGTCCTCCGAAAGTAGTCCAGGTAGTCGTCAACGATCTTCTTCGATACGCCGTATGGCGAATCGGGCTTCCTCCTGATGGTCTCATTCGTCGGGATCGATGGGGTGTCGCCGAACGTTGCCCCACCGGACGATGAGAACACGACCCGATCGACGCCGGCATCTCGGGCGGCAAGTAGCACGTTGATCGTGCCGAGCACGTTGATCGACGCGTCGGTGACCGGGTCGGCGACGGATGCGCGCACGTCGATTTGAGCGGCTAGATGGAACACGACTTCGGGGGCAAAGGCGATGAATGCGTCACGCAGCTCCGGTGCGCGAACGTCGATCTGATGAAAATGGACATGCCCCAGAGCGCGAGCACTGGCAAGGCGCGACAGCATCCCGGTCGAGAGATCGTCGATGACGAGCACTTCGGTACCCTCGTCGATGAGGCGGTCCACCAGATTCGAACCGATAAAACCGGCGCCACCGGTGACGACTACTTTCGAGATGCCCATCAGCTCCTCCTCGGATCCGTCGAGAGCGTAGCCCGGTCATGGAGCCGGACTTCCCCGCTGTGCACCGCGATGACGCCGCCGGTCGTCTCAACCATCAACGAGCCTTCGTCGGATACGTCAAGGGCAGTCCCGGATCCGGATGCATACGAGACCGATCGGCCGATCGTCACACACGCCGCCCGGTATTCGTCGATACCCCAGTCGTGCGTCGGGAGTGCCATCGAAACCAGGAGCCGATCAGCCCAACCTGCAGCGATCTCCCGTTCGGTTCCCGGCGCCGGGACTGTCTCGCACAATGCGGCACCACCTTCGATCGGTTTCTCCCAAAGCAGATTGAGTCCTAATCCGACGGTCACGACCCCATCACTCGACTCGGCAAGCAGTCCGCCGATCTTCCCGGCGCCGATGACGAGATCGTTGGGCCAGCGCAGACCCACCGCGACACCTGCGACCGCACCGATGGCCGATCGGGCGGCCAAACCAGCAGCGAGTGGTATCAGACTCCAGGTCTCGATCGGCCAGGGTGGTTCGAAGACAAGCGATGCGAACACGGCCCGGTCCGGCTCGAGCCATTCACGACCGAGTCGACCCCTTCCGGCTCTTTGGTGGCCTGCGATCACGAGAACGGGATCGGAGCCTTCGTAGCGTTCGCGAGCCTCATCTTGAGTGGATTCGACGGATTCGAGTTCGACAACTGCGTATCGTGTAGCCAATCATCCACCTCGATGGTCAGACCTTGAGACTAACGGGAGAACCGTGAGCACTGAAGACCACATCAAGAAGCTACGAACCCTGCGCGAGGAGGCCACCGCGCCGGTGAACCAGCGCGCGGTCGATCGTCAACATGATCTCGGGAAGCTCTCTGCGCGCGAACGCATCGATCTGCTCCTCGACAAGGACACGTTCCAGGAACTCGACATGTTTGCGAGGCACCACGCGTCCGGCTTCGGCATCGAGGACAGTCGCCCGTTCGGAGACGCCGTCATAACCGGCTACGGCAAAGTCGACGGTCGAACGGTCTTTCTCTACGCGGAGGACTTCACCACGTACGGCGGGAGCCTCGGTGCGGCGGTCGCCGACAAGATCTGCAAGGTGATGGATCTCGCGATGGACAACGGCGCACCCGTCATCGGGATCAAGGACTCGGGCGGTGCAAGGATCCAGGAGGGTGTCGCGGCGCTGCACGGCTACGGACGAATCTTCGAACGCAATGTTCGTGCCTCGGGAGTCATCCCCCAGATCTCGGTCATCATGGGACCCTGCGCCGGTGGTGCCGTCTACTCACCGGCCATGACCGACTTCGTCTTTCAGGTCGAAGGAACGTCCCACCTCTTCATCACCGGCCCGGAGGTCATCAAGACCGTCACCGGTGAGGACGTGACGATGGAGGAGCTCGGAGGCGCGCACGCTCATGCAACCCGATCCGGTGTTACCCACTTCGTCGTTCCAGACGACCGGTCGGCGATGGACGAGGTCCGCTATCTGCTCTCGTTCTTGCCGCAGAACAACATGGAAGTTGCCCCGTTCTTCACACCGCTCGATCGTCCAGACCGCCAGGATGAGCTGCTCACCACCATCATTCCGGATTCACCGAACCAACCGTACGACATGGTCGACGTCGTCCATTCGATCGTCGACGATGGAGAGTTCTACGAGGTGCATGAGCACTTCGCCCCGAACCTGATCGTCGGATTCGCTCGGCTCGACGGATACACGATCGGCGTCGTCGGGAACCAGCCAGCGGCCCTCGCTGGAACACTCGACATCGATGCCTCGATCAAGGGTGCGAGGTTCGTACGGTTCTGCGACGCCTTCAACATCCCGCTGGTGACGCTCGTCGACGTGCCCGGGTTCCTCCCCGGCGTCGGCCAAGAACACGCAGGGATCATCCGCCACGGGGCCAAGCTTCTCTATGCGTTCTCAGAGGCGACCGTGCCCAGGGTGACGGTGATCACCCGCAAGGCCTACGGAGGAGCATTCCTGGTCATGAACGCCCGGTCGATTCGCGCCGACATCGCATTCGCATGGCCCACGGCTGAGATCGCCGTCATGGGTGCGAAAGGCGCCGTGAACATCATCCATCGGCGGGAGATTCGAGAGGCCGAAGACGTGGAGGCCGAGAGCCAGCGCCTGATCGAAGACTACGAAGATCGTTTCAACAACCCGTACGTCGCTGCCGAACGCGGCTACATCGACGATGTCATCGAGGCGCGCGAGACGAGGCCCCGTCTGATCCGTGCTCTCGAGATGCTGCGCAACAAGAGAGAAGCGACGCCTCCAAGGAAGCACGGCAACATCCCGTTGTAGACGCACCACCCGGACAGGTTGGCCACAATGACGGTCAATTGACTTCGTGCCCGGGTCATGGTCGACACGTCCAGTGCGCCCAGGGCGAGTCTCCAACACTGAGGGAGTACTCAACGAGCCATGCGGCAGCAGCGATGTTGGCTTCGGGCGTAAATGGCGACGCCCCCTCGAAACCCGCTTGTTCCGAGGAATGCGACCACGTGCGATCTAGGAACTGAAAGAGACCAGAAGCGCTGCTTCTCGGGTTGCGGGCGTTGGGATCACCGTTCGACTCGCAATCAATGATCGAGAGCGCCTCGTCGATCCGCTCCGGGGCGAAGTACTGCTCGACGATCGACCGCCATCGCTCCACAGGATCGGCGACAGGGATTGTCGTCGTCGAGCGCAACGCATCCATCGCGTTGCGCTCAGACTCTGCCAGAAGCTCGGCCGTGGCGATGTCCCACTCTGCGAGGAAGTCCGCTTCGGCGAACGCCTGGTCGGACTGCGGATCGGCCGACCGTGCGACCTCCAAGATCATGTCGAGCAGGATGGCGAACTCGGGACGCACGAGGACGCCTGCTCTCTCGCCGGCTCCAGCCACCGAGACCACGCGGGCCGCCACGGCAGTCAGAAGGCGGCCGGCGTCGATGTGGTTGAGGTCCACCCGTTCGGCAAACAACTCGACGGCCCAGACGCGGCGAGCCAGCTCAGTATCGGTCACCGCCTGCTGAGAGATATCGGCCAGCGTCTCGACCTGCCGAAGCGCATCAGAGGGCGCGTCCTCGTCCGCGGCAGCGGCGCGTGTCGTCGAGAGCGCGACGAGACCGAGCGCGACGAACAACACGATGAGAAGGCGGGGGTACCGCATGGGGAAGCCCATGAGGCCCGTCAGGCTATGGGGGCTCTCCCGATACCGCTGTCTTTCGTAACCCTGCACCGACCTCCGGAGTCCGACCGCAGACGACCAAGCACCCTCGTATAGAATGCCCGCCGTGAAGTCCGTTCTCATCGCAAATCGAGGCGAGATCGCCGTCAGAGTCATTCGCGCCGCTCATGACCTCGGCCTCCGAGCGATCGCCATCTACTCCGAACTCGACCGCGACGCCGTGCACGTCGACCTCGCCGACGAGGCATGGAACGTCGGGCCTGCCCCATCGGCCGAGTCATACCTCAACGTGGACCGCATCCTGGAAGTTGCTCGGGAGTCGAAGGGTGATGCCATCCACCCCGGGTACGGGTTCCGCGCTGAGAACACTGGATTCGCCAGAGCGGTGACCGATGCGGGCTTCACATGGGTCGGTCCATCTCCCGAAGCGATCGCAACGATGGGCGACAAGATCGCGTCACGAATCGCTGCTGCCGAAGCCGGCGTGTCGGCAGTCCCTGGAACGACCGAGCCGCTCGCAGACATCGCCGAGGTCAAGGCCTTCGCTACCGAACACGGGTTCCCGATCGTCATCAAGGCAGCTCACGGGGGCGGAGGTAAGGGGCTCAAAGTCGTTTGGGATGAGGGTGACCTCAAATCAGCGTTCGAAGGTGCAAGACGCGAGGCTGAGGCATGGTTCGCCAGTCCAGAGGTCTACGTCGAGCGCTACCTAGATACGCCGCGCCACATCGAAGCCCAGGTCATCTTCGACACCCACGGCAACGGTGTGTTCCTCGGAGAGCGAGACTGCTCACTCCAGCGGCGCCACCAGAAGCTGGTCGAAGAGACACCGGCTCCCGGCTTTACCGACGAGCAACGGGCCAAACTCGCAGATGCCGCGCTCGCCGTCGGCCGTGCCGCCGGATATGTGAATGCAGGCACTGTCGAGTTCCTCCTCGACACGAACGGCGACCTCTTCTTCCTCGAGATGAACACGAGAATTCAGGTCGAGCACACCATCACGGAAGAGACGACCGGCATCGATCTCGTCGTGGAGCAGTTGAGGGTCGCGGCAGGCGAGGTTCTCTCGTTCGACTCAGTCGAGCGGACCGGTCACGCCATCGAATTCCGGATCAACGCAGAGGACCCCTCCAGCGGATTCCTCCCCACACCGGGCAAGCTCTCAACGTACCGTGAGCCGGCTGGACCCGGTGTTCGCGTCGACAGTGGCGTCCGCCAGGGTTCGCACATCTCGCAGTACTACGACAACCTCATCGCCAAGCTCGTCGTCCGGGGGCGAGACCGCGAAGAAGCGATTCGTCGCTCGGTCCGGGCGCTGACTGAGTTCAAGATCGAGGGGGTTCGAACCACGATCCCCGCCCATCTACAGATTCTCCAGGGCCCGGACTTCCCCGCCGGAAGCATCAACACGCGCATCGTTGAAGATTCGATGGACTTCAGCAAACTCGATACGGAATCGTCACCGGCGATACCGGAAGATGAAGAGCTCCAAGAGCGCGATATCACGGTTGAGGTCGGCGGCCGACGCTTCGAGGTGAAGTACTGGTCGCAGGTGATCGCATCGACGGGTTCGGGACAGCGTCCCGCACCGCGACGCAAAGCACCGAAGCTCACCAAGGACCAGTCCTCCGGTTCCGGCGAGGGCCTCGTAACCGCGCCGATGCAGGGCACCATCGTGAAGGTTCACCATTCAGCAGGAGAAGCTGTGCGAGCGGGCGACCCGGTGTGCGTGCTGGAAGCCATGAAGATGGAGAACGAGATCAAGGCGCCCGCCAGCGGCGACATCGTAGATCTCCGGGTCCAGCCCGGCGACACGGTGACCGCAGGTGCCGTGTTGATGGTGATTCGGTAGTCGGTATTCCGTAGCCCGTACTCGGGTTTCAGGTACCTGGACGGTACCTACCGAAAACATCTGCCAGAGCGCCTGATATCTCGCCTACGGTTGCTTCGAGCTTCACGGCTTCTCTCATGGAGGGGAGGAGATTCTCGGTGCCGGCGGCAATCTGACGGATAGCTTCGAGTGCCAACTGGACGGCGTTCTCATCGCGGCGCGCCCGTAGCCGCCCCAGGCGGTCGATCTGTTCGGACTCGATCCGACGGTCGACCCGGAGCACGTCATGATCCCCCGTCTCGTCGACCTCGAACTGGTTGATGCCGACGATCACGGCATCGCCCGATCCGATTGCTCGTTCGTGGTCGTACGCCGCGTTCTCGATCTCACGCTGCTGGAACCCGGACTCGATTCCAGCGACGGCTCCGCCGAGGTTGTCGATCCTCCCGATGAGGTCCATGGCCTCAGCTTCAAGTCGATCGGTGAGCGACTCGACGAAGTACGAACCGGCGAGCGGATCGATTGCGGAAGCGACACCAGATTCATGGCCAAGTATCTGCTGTGTCCTGAGCGCGATCATCACAGCCTCCTCTGTAGGAAGACCGAGCGCCTCATCGTACGAGTTCGTGTGCAAAGACTGTGTCCCTCCGAGGACAGCAGCGAGGGCCTGATACGCCGTTCGAACGATGTTGTTGAAGGGCTGTTGCGCGGTCAACGTCGATCCCGCGGTCTGTGCATGGAATCGCATTCGCCATGAAGACGGCGCGGTGGCACCGACGCGGTCCCTCATGAGCCGTGCCCACATGCGACGGGCGGCCCTGAACTTCGCCGCTTCCTCGAAGAGATCGCTGTGGGAGTTCCAGAAGAAGGACAGTCGAGGGGCAAGAATGTCGACGTCGAGACCGGCTCGCTGTGCCGCTTCTACATAGGCGAGGCCATTCGCGATCGTGAACGCTATCTCCTGAGCGGCAGTCGATCCGGCCTCGCGAATGTGATAGCCGCTGATGGAGATCGTGTTCCAGTTCGGCAGCGCCGCGGAACAGTACGAGAACACATCGGTGACCAACCGCATCGAAGGTGCCGTCGGATAAATGTAGGTACCGCGGGCGATGTACTCCTTCAATATGTCGTTCTGAACCGTTCCGCGTACCTGATCGGCCGGCACCCCCTGCTCTTCAGCGACGAGTTCGTACATCAGCAGGAGTACCGCCGCCGTCGAGTTGATCGTCATCGACGTGGTGACCTCACCGAGGGGGATCCGATCGAAGAGCACCCGCATATCGTCGATCGAGTCGATCGCAACGCCGACCTTGCCGACCTCTCCTGCAGCCATTTCGTCATCGGAGTCGAGCCCCATCTGCGTCGGAAGGTCGAACGCTACGGACAACCCCGTCTGTCCCGCATCGAGGAGTCTCCTGAACCGTTCGTTCGTCGCCAGAGCGCTACCGAAACCGGCGTACTGCCTCATTGTCCAGAGGCGTCCCGTGTACATCGACGCATAGGGGCCACGGGTATATGGGTAGGACCCGGGCTCTCCCAATTGCTCATCGGGATCCCAGTCGCGCATGTCGTCGGGGCCGAACTCTGTCCGGTTTGAGTCGTTCATGTTCCTGGGGTCCGGGGTCTATCGGGGGTCTGTTCCTATGCTTTTCGCGAGTTCGATGCTACCTGCGGGAACTCGATCGCAAGCGGAAGCGTGTCATACACGATGGATCCGAACATCCATGAAGCTCACCGGATCGACCGGAAGCGCCGGCGTCTGCCCGGACTGCTCCTCCTCGCGGTCATCGTAACCATTGGAGCGGCATGGGTGGGCCTGTTCGGCTTCCTCGGGTCGAACGCGGCGCTCGGGACCGTCGAGGACCTTCAGGATCAGTACTTCTGCGATGTGTCGACCATGGATCTCTCGTTCCCGGACGTCTCCAGCCTGTCGAGCGTGACCACCGCAGACGGAGTCGAGCTCGGGAAGCTCTCGGAACGAAACAGTCAACCGATCCCGCTTGACGAGATTCCGGATCTCGTGATCGGGGCCCTCCTCTCAGCAGAGGACAAGAGCTTCTACGAACATGAGGGTGTTGACTTCAAAGCCATCGTACGAGCCGCGATTGGCGGCGGAGAGACCGGCGCTTCAACGATCACCCAGCAGGTCGTGAAACAGACGTACCTCAGTGCTGATCGGACTCTTGAACGCAAGATCTGCGAAGCTCAGGTTGCCGCCGAGCTCGAGCGCCTGTACACCAAGGACCAGGTCCTCGAGTTCTATGCGAACTCGATCTTCTTCGGATCGAACGCATACGGGGTCCAGGCCGCGGCCCAGGAGTATTTCGCGAAGGACCTCGACGAGTTGACCCTCGCCGAAGCGGCGACACTCGTGACCCCGATCAGGAATCCGACGTTCTATCACCCGAGGCAGAACCCCCAGAACTCGATCGCCGTTCGGAACCAGACCATCGACCGGATGGTGGCCAACGGACTGGCGACCGAGGAGGAAGCCGAGGCAGCGAAGACCTCCCCACTCGGCATCGTCGCTCATTCAGCTCGTGAAGAGTTGGATCCCCAGGTGATGCTCGCGGTCCGCCAGCAGTTGCTCGACTCCGACGGATACGGACTCGGGGACTCGTATGAGGAACGCAAACGGGCTCTCTTCGGCTGCCCTGCAGCGGACACAACATGCTCTGGGGGCGGTGGCCTCCAGATCGACATCACCATCGACTATGACCTCCAGAGCGAGGCCAACCGGGTCCTTCGAGCCTGGTTCCGACCCGAATACGGCGGACCGACGGGCGCCATCGCCACCGTCGAGAACGCGACCGGGGCGATCAAGGTCATCGCATCCGGCGTCGACTTCGGCAACGACCTCGAAGCCGGACAGCGCCCGTACGACCTCGCCACGGGAAGCGCGCGCAACGCCGGCTCGGCGTTCAAACCGTTCACGCTCACGGCTGCGCTCGAGAACGGAGATCTCGAGGGTCGACCCGTGACGCTCTCCTCGTTGTGGGATCGATCGAGTCCCGCCATCATCGACTGCGGATACCCATGTTCCGCCGACGGGAACACATGGACGGTCGAGAACGCCGGGGGCAATGCGGGGCACGATCTTCAGTCCCTGGAATCGGCCACCTTCAACTCCACGAACGCGGTCTATGCACGGCTCATCGATGCGATCGGACCCGCCGTCGTTGTGGACACGGCCCGGGATCTCGGTATCACGTCGCAGCATCTCAAACCGTTCCATGCGATCACCCTTGGAGCCGCATCGGTCAGTCCGCTCGAGATGGCGTCTGCGTACTCAACTCTTGCCAACTACGGAAACCGGGTCGAGCCATACCTCATCAGCCGCATCACCGACACGACCGGCACCGTGATCTATGAGCACAAGGTCCATCCAGAACGGGTCCTCTCCCGCTCGATCGGTTCGGTTGTGGTGAGCACGCTCGAAAAGGTCGTCTCTCAGGGGACCGGTAGACGCGCCGACATCGGTCGCCCACAGGCGGGGAAGACCGGAACCGCCACGAATCACACCGATGTGTGGTTCGCTGGTTTCGTTCCCCAACTCACGACAGCGGTCTGGGTCGGATACGCGGACCGTCCGCTGCCTATGGAACGGTTCACCATCTGGAACGACGTCGAGGGAACCGAACAGTCGGTGCAGCGGGCCTTCGGTGGCACGGTCGCCGCGCCGGTCTGGGCGCAGTTCATGGAGTACGCGACCCGCGACCTCCCTGCCATCGACTTCGCTCCCGAGCCGGCCGGTGCAGACGTCTACAGGATCCTTCCGAGGACCGTGGTGCCCGACCTCACTGGGCTGACTCACGAGGAGATGGCCGATGTCGTCTACGGAGCGGCCCTCCGCCTCGACCGGATCGAAGCACCTTCCTCACTGCCGGAAGGACAGATCGTCACCATCACCCCCCGGGCAGGTACCGCGGTTCAGCAAGGGACCACGGTCAGCGTCATCGTGTCGAGCGGTGTGCCCGAAGAGGTGGCAGCCCCGAATCTCGTCGGCCTACCACTGGGCGATGTCAACCCAGCGCTTCGAGAATTCACTGAGGAGACCGGCGTTCAGTTGAGTTGGGCCGTCGAGCACGCCACCGTGGCTGAATCACAACTGTGGGGAATCGTCATCAGAACCGATCCGTCCGCTGGTGCGCCCGTTACCACCGGGGACACGATGTACCTGGTCGTCGGGAGGGAGCCGAGTGGATAGGATCTGCTCGGGGTATTGGTCTGTCGCTGAAGTGGCGGCTGGATGTCTCAGAGGCATCGGCGTCAACTGGCAAGGACACACAACGAAGGCGCAGTCGGGACAGCGTCGAGGCGGGAGAGACACGGCGCCCGTTTCTGTGACGGGCCACTAGATTCGTCCGGCCGGGTAGCCTCGATGACATGGGTGACGTGCCCCTGGGCAGACTCTGGAACTACGCACGGCCGCATCGCGGCCGCATCGCGACGGCCACCCTCTGGTCGTTTCTCAACACGGCGATGGACATCGCTCCACCGTTCCTCATCGGGATGGCCATCGATGTTGTTGTTCGCCAAGAAGACTCAATCCTCGCTTCTCTCGGCATCGCCGATCCGCGGTCGCAGCTGGTCGTTCTCGCCGCCATCACATTCGTGGTGTGGGCCCTCGAGTCACTCTTCGAGTATCTCCACGGTGTGGCGTGGCGCAACCTTGCCCAAACGATCCAACACGACCTGCGCGTCGATTCGTACGCTCACATGCAGGACCTGGAGCTCGGCTTCTTCGAGGATCGCCGATCCGGGGATCTCATGGCCGTCCTCAATGATGACGTGAACCAACTCGAACGGTTCCTCGACATCGGTGCCAACGAGGTCATCCAGATGTTCACAACGGTGGTCCTGATCGGAGCGGCGTTCTTCATCATCGCTCCTTCGGTTGCCTGGCTCGCGTTCCTCCCTGTACCCGTCATCATCTGGGGCTCGTTCAGGTTCCAACGAAGGATCGAGCCCCGATATGAGGTCGTCAGAGAACAGGCCGCTGCGATCAACTCGCAACTCTCCAACAACCTGGGCGGCATCGCGACGATCAAGGCATTCACCGCCGAAGACCGAGAGGTCGAACGGATCACGCTCGAAAGCGACCGCTACCGGACGGCGAATGCCGCAGCCATCAAGCTCTCGTCGGCGTTCTCGCCGCTCATCCGGGTAGCGATCCTCATCGGGTTCACCGCAACCCTGGTATGGGGTGGCTTCCTCGTCCTCGACGGCGCGCTCAGCGTCGGCTTGTACTCGGTGATGGTGTTCCTCACTCAGCGCCTGTTGTGGCCGCTCACCCACCTGGGACAGACATTCGACCTCTACCAGCGAGCGATGGCATCTTCCAAGCGGATCTTCCGAGTGCTCGACACCGAACCAAGCGTGATCGACGGCCCGGACGACCTGGGATCCGTGGTCGGATCGTTCGCCTTCGACTCGGTGGGATTCTCGTACACCGACGGCTACCCGATACTCACCGACATCACGATCGAGATCCCGGCCGGTCTCACCACCGCGTTCGTCGGACCGACGGGTTCCGGCAAGACCACGCTCATCAAACTGCTTCTGCGTTTCTATGATCCGAATGTCGGATCCATCACTCTCGATGGCATCGATCTGCGGCAGCTTCGGCGATACGATATTCGACAAACCATCGCACTGGTCTCCCAGGACGTCTTCCTGTTCCACGGATCGGTTGCAGAGAACATCGCGTATGGACGGCCGAATGCAACTGCCGACGATATTCGCGAGGCGGCCCGAACGGCAGAAGCCCACGACTTCATCGAAGCTTTCCCCTCGAGCTATGAGACGATCGTCGGGGAACGAGGTCAGAAGCTGTCGGGTGGTCAACGGCAGCGGCTCTCGATCGCACGGGCGCTGGTCACCGGATCCCCGATCCTCCTTCTGGATGAAGCAACGTCGTCGGTCGACAACGAGACCGAGGCCGCGATCCAACGATCCCTCGCAAGGGTCGCCCATGATCGAACGGTCGTGGTGATCGCACACCGACTCTCCACCATCCGTCACGCCGACCGTATCTACGTGGTCGGCGACGGGGTCATCGTGGAGTCGGGGACACACGAAGAGCTGATCGATCATGCCGGGATCTACCGTTCGCTGTGGAAGGTTCAGACCGGCTCAGCGATCGAAGGTTGAACCAAACGTTTCGCGACCTTACTCAAGATACTTGACGCTACCTGATGTTATTTGATATTCGTTAGGTATGACCTCTTCAGTCACGGTGACGTCCGGAGCTGTTCCTCGAAACAGTGCTCGTCCTCCCACCGGTTCCGGGAACATCGCGCCACCTCCGGGCGTCACCGTTCGTCCCGCCTATCGCCCGACAGTCGCCAGACGAGCGGAGATTCGACCCGTCCCCTGGAACGGGGCACCAACCGGGTTCCCATCCCACCACCCGTACGTCCGGAAGTTCTGGACTGCGGCCATCGGTCCGGGAGCGGTCGCAGACCTGATGCGTCTTGCCGTCGCCGCACAACGCGGCCGCTCCCTCCCCATCCCGACAAGCCTCTCCCTTCTCTCGCGAGAAGGTCTGGTCTCGTGGTGTCACGGCAGTCTTCTCACCGGCATCTCCGTACCCCCGCTCTCCAAACGCCATCTCCGTCAGATGACACCCACACTGCGTCGGGAACACCAATTGGCTCTGCTCGGCTTGCCAACTGCATCCTGAGGCTGGGCACCGGGGCGATCCCGTGGTGATCGTCAGTCGCGGTGAGACCGATGACGTCTCCCGTGCGGCGGTCCTCATCGACGGCACGGCAGGTGAGGTGCTGCCAGATTTCGTGGATCGACTCACCGCTTCACAGCTTCGACGATGTAGCCTCACGAGCATGGATGACAGAACTGCTGAGATCATGCCGGACGACGTCGTACTCGACTCGTTCGTTGCGATCGTCGATCTTCGTGAAGGCGATTCTCCCACCCACAAGATCGCCGGCTCGGTTCGGATCGACCGCTTGGACCTCGACCGAATGGAAGAGCTCGCCCCCTCCCCCGACGCCCCGATCCTGCTCTACTGTGGCATCGGAGAGGTCTCGCTCGTCGCCGCACGATCGCTCGCAGAGCGCGGGTACACCGGTTTCGTGTCCCTGCTCGGCGGCTTCCGACGTTGGCGATCAGAAGAGCGACCCACCGTCACCGCCGACGACGGTGTGACAGACCGCTACGACCGACACATCAGGCTCGCAGGGTTCGGCCAGGATGGCCAGAACAAGATCACAGCGGCCAGCGTGCTGGTTCTCGGTGCCGGTGGCCTCGGGTCTCCTGTGATCCAGTACCTCTCGGCAGCCGGAGTAGGCACGATCACCATCGTTGACGGCGACACCGTGGATTCGACGAACCTCCAGCGACAGGTGCTCTTCGATGAGGCTGCCATCGGGACGAGGAAGGTAGATGCCGCAGTGGCAAGCGTTCGGGCGCTCAATTCCAACGTGACGGCCGTCCCGGTCGCGACGTGGCTCGACTCGGCGAACGCTCTGTATCTGATCAGTGATCACGACGTCGTCGTCGACGCTTCCGACAACTACGCCAGCCGCCTCGCCGTCAACGATGCGGCGGTCGCTCTCGGCATCCCATTCATCCACGGAGCGGCGATCAGGTGGGAGGGACTCCTCGCCGGGTTCGATCCGCGCGTTGGCCCGTGCTACCGGTGCCTGTTCCCGAAGCTCCCGGAGAACGAGACGGCCTGCAGCGACGTCGGCGTGCTCGGAGCCGTGACGGGAGTGATCGGCTCCTTGATGGCGGTCGAGGCGCTCAAGCACATCATCGGATCACCCGACCGGCTGGTCGACCGCCTCATCACCTACGATGCCCGATCGGCACGATTCGATTCACTGAGAATCGCGAGATCGACTTCGTGTCCGGCCGGACACGAAGTCGGCAGTCGGTAGTCGGTATCCGAGGAAGGCATCCTCGTTCACCTCAAGGCTCAGAATTCAGAGCTCTGTCAGTCGGCGATCGGGAGATGCAGGGCTCGGCCGCTCCGTACGACCGGCTCTACGGGTGAGGGGGTCGGCGTCGGGATTGCTGCGCTTGCCTCGACGGCTGGCGTCACCGGTGCGGGTGCGACGCTCGTGGTCGTCACCTTCGGTGTTGGGGCAGCGGTCGTCGTGGTCGTCGCGGGTGCCGGAGCGGGTGTGGGGGCGACGGTTGTCGGAGGCGGGGCCGTCGTCGTGGTGGTCGTCGTGGTCGGCGCGGGTGCCGGAGCGCCCTTGCGCATGAAGATGACCGTCACCCAGAGCTGACCGCTGTCGCTCTGCGAAACGCCGATCCCTACGTAGTTGTAGTCGCCGAGGATGTTGCGGCGGTGTCCGGACGAAGCCATGAAGGCGGTGTGGAGGCTGTCGACCGAGGGACCGGCGCCGACGTTCTCGGCCAGAGCTTCCCACCCGGATGCGACGGCGCTCAGCGGACTCGTGTGATAGATCTTGCCCGCTGCCATCATCTCGGCGCTGTGTGCCCTTGCATCAGGAACGAGGTCTGAATGCACGCTGACCGGTGCCAATCCTGCAGCGGCTCTCGAAGCGTTGATCTTCGAAAGGAACGCTCCCTCGGTCCCGGCTTGTGCAGGAAGGGCCAATCCGACCGTCATCACCAAGAGGGCAACGACGATTATGGAGATCTTGCGAGTGTTGCGCATGGGTCCTCCCGAACACACAGAGCATTTGAGTAACTACTCTGTGTATCGGAGGGACCCGGGGAGTGCTTTACCCTTTCTTCACCATTTCGCGCGCTAACTCGACGAGCGTCCTGACGGTGAACCCAGTACCGCCCCTCGTCACATAGTGCTCTGTCTTGTCGGCACGTCCCGGACCGGCGATGTCGAGATGGACCCAGGGACGATCGTCGACGAACTCTGCGAGGAAGAGGGCGGCGAGGATCGCCCCACCCCACCGATCCCCGATGTTCTTCATGTCCGCCACCGGCGAATCGAGAAGCGAGCGGTACGAGCGCTCGAACGGCATCGTCCACATCGACTCACCTGCGAACCTCGCAGCAGCCTCGACCGCAGCAATTGCTTCGTCGTCGTTGCCGAAGATCGCTCCAACCGCCGGTCCAAGGGCAACCTTCGCTGCCCCGGTCAGGGTCGCGATGTCAACGATCAAATCGGGTTCCGCCTCTGCAGCGATCCCCAGACCATCGGCGAGAATGATCCGCCCCTCGGCATCGGTGTTGAGGACTTCGACTGTCTTCCCGTTGTACGCGGTGAATACGTCGCCCGGTCGCTGTGCGCCCCCGCCCGTCATGTTCTCGGAGAGAGGAGTAACGCCGAGCACACGAATGGGTAGCCCGATCTCGGCGATCGCCTGCATCGCTCCGTATACGGCTGCCGCTCCGGCCATGTCGGTCTTCATATCCTCCATGCCCTTCGCCGGTTTCAGCGACAGGCCACCGGAGTCGAAGACGATTCCCTTCCCAACGAAAGCGACGAGCGATGCTGCGTCGTCCGGTTCATACCGCATAATCACCATCCGCGGCGGATTGGCGGATCCGGCGCCGACGGCAATCAGGCCCCCGTATCCCCTTTCGGCAGCCTCGACCTCGTCGACGATCTCCACGGAAATCTGGTCGCTGAGCAATCGCGCACGGTCTGCAAGGACCTCCGGTGACTTGTCGACCGCCGGCCGGTTGATCAGATCCCGGGCGAGCGTGACACCACGAGCGATCGCGGCTGCATCGGCTATCTGTGCCGTCGTGCCATCAACCGCCTCGACGAGTTCGAGCCGCTCGTTCACACGCAGCTTCGGTTCGCTGCGGTATTCGTCGAAACGGTAGGCCCCGAGCAGATAGCCGAGCGTGACGGCACCGATCGCGCCCTCGACGTCGACCAGATGCAGCGTCGTCGCCGCAGAGGCGTACGGTGCCGACAGCCGCCCAACCGTACCGGCCGCTCGGCGGAGCGACTCCGCATCAGCCTCTTCGCCGAGGCCAACGAACGCAACCGATTCGAATGAGAGATCCCCTCCAGGGACGATCGCCGTCTGACCGGAGGCACCGGTGAACTCGCGTGACTCGAGATAGCCGGTGATCCACGGCCCCAGCTGTTCGGCCGCAGATTCGGCGCCTGGGCCCCAGGTCAACTCTGCGAACACAGGAACGATCAGTAGATCCGCTGTTGAATCAGCAATTGCTGCGCCCGGGACGATCTCGGTCATGTTGTTTCTCCTCGTGTCGGGGTCCACTCGCGCTCGACGGCGCGAGCGAGCATGTACAAGTAGTCGGCAAGACGGTTGAGGTAGGGGACGACGAGCGATTCGGACTCGCCGGCGAGATGGCTGACCGCTCTGCGCTCGGCCCTGCGAATGACCGTGCGAGCAACGTCGAGTGCCGCCGCAACCGGTTCCCCCCCGGGAACGACGAACTCCGCCGGCATCTCCAGTTCGGCAGCGATCCGATCGATGCGCTCCTCAAGACGATCGATCATGGACGAGTCGACGCTACTGACACCCGGTGCGAGTAGGTCTCGACGATCAGGATCAGTAGCGAGCTCTGCCGCGACCACGAAGAGATCTCGCTGCACCTCGAGTACAGCTGCGGCCACATCCGGTTCGGCCTGAGCCCTGACCACGCCCAGAGCAGAGACGGATTCGTCGACCGTCCCATACGCTTCAGGTCCGCTGGAATCCTTTCCGACCCGTCCGCCGTGGAACAGCCCCGTTGTTCCGTCATCACCGCGCCGGGTGTAGATCCGCATGGTCAGGAGACGCTGAGCCAGGCGGCAACACGGTCGGCAACGGCTGGAGGCGTGAATCCCCATTCCTCGGCGATGACCGATGCCGGCGCGGAGGTGCCAAAGTGGTCGATCCCGATACGGAGTCCGGTTCGGCCTGAGAAGCGTTCCCATCCGACCGTGACTCCGGCTTCGATCGTTGCCGTCGGCAGGTCACCGCCCAACACCGTCGTTCGGTACTCCTCGTCCTGAGCGAGGAACAGTTCGACGCTGGGCATCGAGACCACCCGGATCGAGTGCCCGCGTTCGTTGAGAATCTCTGCTGCCTGTTCCGCAAGCGGAACCTCGGATCCGGTGGCTATCAGGACGGCGTCGTCGCCCTTTCTGCGGACATATCCGCCACGCGCGACCAGATCCCGATCGATGACTTCGCTCGGAACGGGCAGACCTTGGCGACTCAGGATGAGGGCAGTGGGCCCATCGCCATGATTGACTGCCAACTCCCATGCGACGGTGACCTCGGTGGGATCGGCCGGGCGGATGACCCGAAGACCGGGGATCGATCGGAGAGCGGCGAGATGCTCGATCGGCTGATGCGTCGGACCGTCTTCACCGAGGAACACGGAGTCGTGGGTCCACACCCAGATCGAAGGGGTCCCCATGAGGGCACCGAGCCTCACGGCGGGCCTCATGTAGTCGGAGAACATCAGAAACGTCGCACCGTAGCCTCGAAGACCGCCGTGCAGCGTGATGCCGTTCACGATCGATCCCATGGCGTGTTCACGGATGCCGAACCGCACGTTCCGGCCGGTCCGATCGGATGCGGTGAAATCTCCCGACATCTCGATCCGACTGTTGTTGGACGGTGTTAGATCCCCTGAACCACCCATGAGGCCCGGCAGCGATCCTGCAACCTCCTGGAGCACTTCACCGGAGAGCGCTCGCGTAGCAACCGATGAGCCGGCATCGTGATGAGGCACACCGAGATGGAGATCCGGCGCGTCGAAGAAGCCTTCTAGTTGCTTCTTCCGTACCGAGTCGGCGGCGTCACGCCGTCGCGTCCACGATTGCCTGGCCTCACTGCCACGCTGCATGGCGTCGCGGTAGAATCCGTACACAGCTGTCGGAATCTCGAACGGCGGAAGATCCCAGTCGAAGGCGGCACGAACCAATGCGATCTCATCGTCTCCGAGCGGCGATCCGTGAGACGACGATGCGTCCTGCTTGTTCGGCGAACCGAATCCGATGTGCGTGCGGCAGAGCACAAGCGAGGGGCGAGCATCTTCGTTCGCTTCCGCTATTGCGGCGGCAATCGCGTCCCGATCGTGCCCGTCAATAGCGATGGTATGCCAGCCGTAGGAATCGAAGCGAGTCGCCACGTCCTCGGTAAACGCAAGGTCGGTGGAACCATCGATCGTTATGTGGTTGTCGTCGTAGAGGTAGGTGATCTTGCCGAGTCCAAGGTGTCCAGCGAGCGATGCCGCCTCGGCGGCAACGCCCTCCATCAAGTCACCGTCGGATACGAACCCGTAGATCCGGTGATCGACCAGATCGGAGCCCAGAACCGATCGGAGATGTGCCTCGGCGATCGCCATTCCGATGCCCGTGGCGAAACCCTGACCGAGCGGACCCGTGGTCATTTCGATCCCGAGTCCCGGGTCGTGCTCCGGATGTCCCGCCGTCACCGATCCGAACTGCCGGAACGCCTTGATGTCGTCCATGGTGAGGGGGAAGCCGGAGAGGTGAAGCAGGGAGTAGAGCAACATCGATCCATGTCCGTTCGACAGCACGAACCGGTCACGATCGATCCAGGTGGGATCGTCTGGGTCGACGACGAGAAATCGGGACCAGAGCACGGACGCGATGTCGGCCATACCCATGGGCATACCAGGGTGTCCCGAGTTGGCTCGCTGGATTGCGTCGATCGATAGGACGCGAAGGGCGTCGGTTGCTCGTTGTTCGACCGTGTTCGTCATCAGACCTCCTGTTGTACTAGTGCCACATCAGGCATCCCGTGCGACACTTGTAGGGTACCGTTCAGCCGCCCGGCCAAGGAGCGCGCCGGGCAAAACATGCCACCCATCTCGACGACCAGGCATCGCCACGCCTTGTGGCTTCGGCTCGGCTAGTCCGACACAAGGAGTGGCGAAGACTCATCCTTTCGCCTGGCGCGCCTGGCCGCCGCTCTGGGCGACGGCATAGCGCAGCACGCTCCTAGTCCACAAATCGCACCTTTCGCGACGACCGATTCAGCCGTTCGAAACCGTCGGCAGTGGCAACCACAATGTCCTCGATCCTCATCCCCCATCGATCCGGGACGTAGATCCCCGGCTCGATAGAGAACGCCATGCCCGAGCGAATTGGCTCGGCGTTCCCCTGAACGATGTACGGCTGTTCGTGTGCATCAAGACCGATGCCGTGTCCGGTTCGGTGGATGAAGAATTCACCGTATCCCCCATCGATGATGATCGAGCGTGCTACAGCATCGATCGCCTCGGCCGTTGTTCCCGGACGAACAGACTCGACTGCGGCCCGCTGTGCACGTTCGAGCACGGCGTATGCCTCCTCAAATCCTTCGGGTGCCTCTCCAAGGCAGTACATGCGAGTGGTGTCTGATCCATATCCCCGCACGCGGCCGCCGAAATCGACGACCACTGCATCCCCCGTTTCAATGACCTTGTCGGAAGCTTCATGGTGTGGAGATGCGCCGTTCCTTCCTGCGGCGACGATCGCGAATGAGGCCGACTCATGAACCGAGGCGAGGACCAGGTCGGCGACGATCCGCGATAGTTCGCGTTCGGTGCGACCGCTGAACCGCACCGTTGCGAGGTGGTCGGCCACGCCATCGGCCGCGTGCCCTGCCTCTCTCAAGGCCGCTATCTCATGCTCGTCTTTGATCATGCGCAGGGGTGCCATCAGCGGCTCTGCATCGACGAAGCGGGAGCCGGGAAGGCGATCCTGGAAAGCGATGAGGAACGAGGCCCACATCTGATCTCCAACGGCGATCACGCCGTCGTTCGGCAAGGTGGCAGCGATCCGATCGAATGGGTCGTCGGTCTCTCCCCACGGCCGAACCTCGACAGATGTATCGACCCGCGGGGCCTCGAGCACCGGCACAAAGAGGGTGGCCTCGCCGAAAGCAGGTACGACGAGTGCGGTGATCCGTTCGAGCGGCATGGCCCGGTATCCCGTCAGGTACGGCAGATCGGATCCGACAGAGACAAGGAGTACATCGACTCCTCCTTCCCGTAGCGCTGCCTGGACGGCGACGATGCGTCTGTGGTTCATCGTGCGGCCTCGAGGGATTCGCGTGCGTGGTAGGACGACCGGACGAGCGGGCCCGCTTCAACGTGCGGCAGTCCAAGTCGGACGCCTTCGGCCGTGTAGCGGATGAATTCGTCGGGCTCGACGTACCGATCTATGGGGCGATGTCTCGCCGTGGGTCGCAAGTACTGACCGATAGTGACGATGTCGACGCCGACGGCTCTCAGGTCGGCAAGTGCTCCGAACACTTCTTCTTCAGTCTCCCCCATTCCAACGATCAAGCCGGACTTCACAGCCCCCGCCGGGTTGGTCCACTTGGCGCGAGCGAGCAGGGCGAGTGAGCGGGCATAGTTCGCCGCCGTCCTGATGTCCCGTTGGAGCCTCAGGACGGTCTCGGTGTTGTGGTTCAGAACGGCCGGCTTGGATGCCATCACCGTTTCGAGGTCATCGACTGATCCCTTGAAGTCCGGGATCAGCACTTCAACCTCGCATTCGGGCATCCGCTCTCGAATGGCTGCGATGGTGTCGGCGAACACGCCTGCGCCGCCGTCCAGCAGGTCATCGCGATTCACCGACGTCAGCACAGCGTGGTGAAGCCCCATTTGTTCGACGGCTGCCGCTGCGCGCGCTGGCTCACCGAGGTCAACGGGACCGGGTTTTCCCGTACTGACATCGCAGAACGCGCAAGCCCTCGTGCATGTCTCTCCGAGCAGCATCAGCGTCGACGTCCCCGATTCCCAGCACTCGAAGATATTGGGGCAGCCAGCCGCCTCGCACACGGTGTGGAGTTCCAAACCCCGCATCAGCTTCTTGAGATCCCTGAATCCGTCGGTGGAGAGGTTCGCCCGTACCCGCATCCATTCAGGTTTGTCCGGCTCCCCGGAGAGGAGGCCGCGAACGGTGATCGGTGTCGCGCCGATCCGATCGGCCGAGAAGACGCCTGCAGCCACCATGGCATCGACGTCGTACGGACTGGATCGATCACGATTTGGGAAGGCGCCGAGTTGCACCTCGGGACTCCCCCCGAACACTTCTGCCGCCCGTGGGATCAGTGCTTCCACGACGGACTCCATCTTGATGGTCCGACCGGCGGTCTCAGACAGCGACGTCACGGGGCGATTCGGGATCCCACATGGGACGATGTTCTCGAAATACCCGAGATCCGGTGCCACGTTGATCGCGAATCCGTGCGTCGAGACACCGGCCGAAATCTTCACCCCGATCGCAGCGAGCTTCCCCCGGTCGGTCCACACGCCGGTGAAGCCATCCTCGGCCCACGCCTCGATCCCAAGGTCGGCGAAGGTAGTGATCAACATCGCCTCGATGCGTCTGAGGTGACCGACGGCGTCCCAGCCGTCAGATAGCGCTGGTACGGCAACGATCGGGTATCCAACGAGCTGGCCGGGACCGTGATACGTGATATCTCCGCCCCGGTCGGTGAATACCAGGCGGGCCCCGATGCCACTGAGGTCATCCTCTGCGATCTTCAGGTTCTCACCATCTCCGTTGCGGCCCACCGTGTAGGTGTGCGGGTGTTCAAGCAACAGGAGATAGTCGTCGCCTGAGCGGCCGGTCGCTCGCCCATCCCGGAACGCGCGTTGAAGGTCGAGTGCTTCGTCGTACGGGACGCGGCCAAGCCATCGGATCCGAAGACGCGACCCGCTTTCGGTCATCGAAGCTCCTGGCCCCAATCCCAGGTCTCGAGGTTCGTCTGGATCCGGTTGAGGAACTGCGTGGCGACCGATCCGTCGAACGCGCGGTGATCCCATGTGAGTCCGAGATAACCGATGTGGCGTACAGCGATGGTGTCTGTGCCGTCTGGCAGGGTTACTACAGTCGGACGCTTCTTGATCGTGTCGGTCGACAGGATCGCTACGTTCGGCAGATTGATGATCGGCGCACTCAAGTACGAGCCAAATGGTCCAGGATTGGTGATCGTAAACGTGCTTCCTGAGATGTCATCCGGTTCCAGGTCGCCGCTTCGTGCCTTCTCTGCGATCTGCCGGATGCTGCGTGCGAGCCCCTTCAGCGTCAGCCCGTCGGCCCCTCGCACGGTTGCTACGAGGAGTCCTTGCGTATCGAGGTCGACGGCGACACCGAGGTTGACACCGTGGTGGAGGGTGACCGTTCCTGCTTCGAGATCCAGGGAGCTGTTGACGACCGGGAACGAGGCGAGCGCATCCATCATCGCTCGAGCGATGAAGGGCAGGTAGGTCAAGGAGAATCCCTCCTCGTCCTTGAACCGATCACGATGCGCCGCACGCACGTGTTCGACTTGTTCGTAGTCGACCTCGATCGACGTCCAAACGTGGGCGGCCGTGCGCTTGGCATGGATCATGTGCTCGGCGATCGTGCGGCGGAGGCGCGGGATCTCGACGACCTCGTCGCCGCCTCCGGTCGTGAGCGTCACCTTCGTTGGAGGCGCGGGCGTGCGATCCGTGGTTCCGGCGGTTACGACAGATGCCGCTGCTATTGGCGGGGGTACCGAATCCGCGATCGGTTCTGGTGCTGGAGCGGACGTCGAGGGAGCTTCTTGGGCGGCTCGCTCGGGAGCCGGTGGCGCAGGAGAAACGGCGGCCACCGGCGTTGGAGTTGGACTTGGAGTCGCAGGAGCCCCTGGTTTCGATGTGATGTACCGCTCGACGTCCTTCCTCGTAATGCGTCCGCCGTCACCGCTACCGGAGACGAGGTCGAGGTCCACGTTGTGTTCGTCCGCGAGGCGACGTACGACGGGTGACAGGATGGCCCGTCGCGACGAGTCGCCGGAGACAACTGGAGCCGGAGTCGGAGCTGGTGGCACCGCGGCGGGTGTCGCTTCTCCCGGAGTACCCGTGGGACCCATCGCCGACGAACCCGTGGGACCCATGGCCGCCGTGCCCGTCGATTCGATCGGCGGCTCCTCGGAAGCTGCCGTCTCACCGGCTTCACCGATGACCACGATCGCAGTCCCCACGGTCACGGTCTCGCCGACCTGGACGAGAATCTCGCTGATCACGCCGGATGCAGGTGACGGCATCTCGGTATCCACCTTGTCGGTCGAGATCTCAACGAGGACTTCGTCCTCAGCGATCTCATCGCCGACCTGCTTGGCCCAACTCAGGATCGTTCCCTCGGTCACCGTCTCGCCGAGCTGTGGCATCGTCACCGTCACGGGCATTCGTTCGTACTCCTTTGTGTCCGGGCTCTAGTTCTCGTCGTCAATGCAATGGCCGTCCAGCAGCAGCGAGCAACGTCTCGCCGATGCCCTCAGAGATCGTTGGATGAGCGTGAATAAATGCTGCAGCCTCTGAGGGCAGGGCTTCCCAACCGACCGAGTACATCAACTCATGGATAATCTCGCCCGCATTCGGATCGACCACGGTCGCGCCGAGCATCGGACCGTCCTTCTGGGCGATGATCTTGACGATGCCACCGGTCTCGCCATGGATGATGGCGCGACCGACGCCGCGCATTCCGTGACTCGTCACTTCGACATCAAACCCTTGCTCGATCGCTTGGGCCTCTGTGAGTCCGACCGCTGCCGCTTCCGGGTGTGTGTAGACGACCATCGGAATCGCTCGATAGTTGACCGCCGCGGTCTCACCGTTCGCAATGTGGGTTACGGCGGCGATGGCCTCAGCGAAACCGACATGGGCCAACTGTGGGGTCCCCGCCACGACGTCACCCACGGCATAGATGTTCCTGGCCACCGTCTGCATCGTCTCGGGATCGACCGGGATGAACCCCCGGTCCGTTGCGATGCCTGCCGTCTCGAGACCGATACCATCGGTTACCGGCGCTCGTCCAACGGCAACGAGCACCACGTCGACTTCGACGGACTCATCGCCCACGGGAACTGTCACCCCAGATGGAGAGAAGCCGGGGGCACCGACCTGCATGCCGGTCTTGATTTTGATGCGCTTCTTCCTGAAGGAACGACCGACAGCCTTGACCGCTTCGGGTTCCATACCGGGAAGGATCTGATCGAGGGCCTCGACAAGGAAGACCTCGCTCCCGACATCGGCAAGCATCGAGGCGAACTCCGCGCCGATCGCTCCGGCCCCTATCACTGCGACGCGATCGGGCTGGTGATCCCAGTCGAGGGCGTGATCGCTGGTGACGACTCGTTCACCGTCGATCTCATAGCCGGGAATCGTACGAGGTACGGAACCGGTGGCGATGATGGTTGCTGCTGCCGACAATTGCGTCGCTGTCCCATCGAGCGCGGTCACTTCGACACCGCCATCGATGATTCGACCGAAGCCATTGTGGATCTCGACTCCTCGCGCCTTCAGAAGTCCCGACAGCCCCGTGACGAGACCGTCCACGATTCGATTCTTTCGTGCCAGCGCTGCCGACCAGTCGAGAACTGGTTCCGAGGAGACGACACCGAACTCAGACGAGCGAGTGACGGTTTGGTAGACGGAAGCCGTTTCGAGCCAGGTCTTGGCCGGGATGCAGCCCCGCACGAGGCAGGTGCCACCGAGGCGCTCCTTCTCGACAAGCGCCACGGAGAGACCGAAATTGTGGGCGTAGAGAGCAGCCGCGTATCCGCCTGGCCCTCCACCGATGATGACGACGTCGTGCACCGCTTCCTCCGAACTTGAGCGCCGCCAGACTAGCGGAGCCGGGGACCCTGTTCAGAGTGTCTGCGCGATCGAACCGCTCTGCAGACCCATCGTGACATCGTCTGTGACAGCCGGTCAGTTGTCGGCAAGACCGAGCAGCCTGATGGCATTGTCGTGCAACACACGGCGTCGAGCGGTCTCATCCACCGACCCGGGATGCCAGGCGGCAAGTGCATCGTCGAGTGATGCGAAACACCAATCGCTGCCGAAGAGGCAGCGGTCGAAATCAAGACCGGCCAGAGCGTCATGATTCTCCAAGCGCCCATTCGGCGTGGATTCGATGAGGTTCAGCCAGACGTTCGACTTGTGGGCCGCAACCGCCACTGCTTCATCGCGCCACAGGCGACCCAGGTGAGCGATGACGATCTGCAGATTCGGGAACGTTGCAGCAATGTGGTCGACTGCTGTCGGCGCACCATGGGAGAGCTTCAATCCGGTTCCGCCCGGCATGCCTGAGCCAAGTCTCGAGTAGCCCGTGTGAAAGAGGCATATCAGGCCATGCTCTGCCGCTGTCTCATAGACGTTGAATGCGAAGCGTGATGAAGGATCGAAGCCTTGGCCGACCGGATGGAAGGCGAGGCCGATGAGTCCGAGTCGCGCAGCCGAATGAACCCCGGCCACGGCTCCGGCACCCCTCGCAGGGTCGATCGATCCGAACCCATAGAACACGTCGGGATGTGTGGCCACCATCGCTGCAACGTCCGCGCTGGAGAAGGGCCGTTGCTTGGTGACCGTTTCCGCATCCCACCCGAGGAGAACCGCCTTCCCGTTTCGATCCCGGTAGGTGGCAGCTATCTCATCGACCGTGAGAGTCTCGAGGTTGGCCCCGATCTGACCTTCCAGCGGCTCGAGGTACGGGGCGATCGGACCGCCGAGGAGTTCAGCGACAGGAGGATGCACATGGAAGTCGATGAAGTCTGTCAACGGGAGCGAAATCCTCGGTTGCGGGCTTCGGCAAGTGTGTCCGGCCCGAACGATTGGAGCAGCTTCTCTCCCATGAGATCTTGCTCTTCGGCTCGAGCCTCGAGCGCAGCGAAGTCGTCGACGTTGTCGCAGTCGTGAACGATCATGTCGTCGCGAGTTCCGATGAATCTCATGTGGTCGAATCGACGAAGGCGAGACATGCCCCGACGATAGTCGTGTCAGGACCGAGTGAGTCGAACGGTTGCGATGGAGATGCCGCTGCCACCGGCCTTGATGCGGATCTCCCCATCGACCCCTTCGCCGTCGAAATCCATCGTCCACTCCCCGTCGGTTCCATCGGAACTGGTGATCTCGTACCCGTTCAAGGGGAGGTTGTCCTCGTAGTACGTCACTACGGCGCCGATCGATGCAGGGAGCGTGGTGACCATCTCTGTCAAGCCACGGTTCGTGTCGACCATCGTGGCTCCCACGACGGCTTCATCCGGGATTGGAAACGAATCCGGCACGACCTCAGGGACTGTGCCCCTTCCGAAGACGACGGCTGACGCGTTGGCATCACCGTTCGTTGTCGTTGCGGCGTCCCCCGCCGAACCGCCACATCCGGCCGCGACCAACGCCGCCACGATGAGTGCTGCAAACCCGGCAAGGGGTTTGTTCATCTGCATCGTCGGATGATATGGGAACAGCCGGACTAGGAACGAGATGACGGACATGAGACTTCAGACCCGAGGCATCAGCCGCGATCGGGGAATCTCATGTCTCATATCTCTCACCTACCCCTCCCCAGGGATCTGACTTCTAGTAAGTTCCTGGGCTATGGACTTCCACTCGATACGTCTCTTCTTCGCGCTCCTCGCGCTCCTTGCCAATGCCGCCACGATCGCAATCGTGGTGATCGGGATCGCAGGCAGGCGCGGGCCGTCGGGCCACGAGTTGCGCGAGCGCGTCTTCGGCGCGTTCCGTGGACTCGAACTGTGGCTCGGATTCGCCGTCGCGACGACCGCGACACTCGGCAGCCTCTATCTCTCCGAGATCGCTCACTTGGTCCCTTGCACCTACTGCTGGTACCAGCGGATCGCCATGTATCCCCTCGTCGTCATCCTCGGTATCGCCGCGCTGAGGAAGGACCAGGGGGTCCGCATCTACGCAACGACTCTCGCAGTGATCGGTGCCGTGCTTGCTTTCTACCACCGCATCGTCCAGGCGTTCCCCGAACTCAACGGCTCGGCGTGTTCGGCAGGAGTCCCCTGCACTGCCGCCTACTTCACGCTGTTCGGGTTCGTCACGATTCCCTACATGGCGTTGAGTGGATTCCTGCTAATTCTCGCCTTGCTATACGTCGATCACTCCAATAGCCCCGCCTGACGGCCATCATTGCCGTCCCTCGAAAGGAGTCCCATGGCCGGAACAAACAAGAAGCAGCCACAGTCGTCCGGAAGGTCCCGGTCGATTCCCGTCGTCGGCATCGTGTTCGCCGTTGTCGCCGTCCTTGCCGTCGTCGCAGTTGTGTTCGCGGGGAACACAGAACTTGGAAGCGAATACGGTGAGCCACAGGTTCAGGGCCAACTCTCCCCGATGCCGTCCGACGCCGCAGTCGACACCTCAGCCACGGGACAGCCATCACCGATCGTGATCGGCGCAGACTTCGATGGCAATGAGGTCCGGATCGAAAACGACGGCATAGCCAAAGCGATCGTGCTCCTCGCACACTGGTGCCCCCATTGTCAGAACGAGGTCCCCGAGGTTCAGGCGTGGCTCGAGTCGGGCGGCGGAGTCGATGGCGTCGACCTGTACTCAGTCGCCACCTCGATGAGCTCTTCTCGTGACAACTATCCGTCGTCAGAGTGGCTCGATCGCGAGGGATGGACGGTGCCACTGGTCGTGGACGACCAGGACGACAGCGTCTACAAGGCGTACGGTGCCGGCGGATTCCCTTTCTGGGTCTTCGTGAACAGCGACGGAACCGTTGCGGCCCGGGCAGCAGGGAGAATCGGGATCGATCAACTCGAACAGTTCATGAACACTCTCTCCTAGTGGCAGCCATGGAGTTCGGATTGATGGTCGAACCCCAGGTCGGGGGAAGCTACACACGGCTGAAGGAGCTCGCACTTTGGGCGGAAGACCAGGGACTCGACGCCTTCGCCCGGTCCGATCACTACCTGGACCAAGACCGATCGGCACCCGCCACCGATGCCTTGACCACCTTCGGCGGGCTTGCGGAGGTTACGGATACGATCCAGCTGGTCGTGCTCGTCACACCGATCACGTTCCGTCACCCTGCGGTGATAGCAAAGACCGCAACGACGCTCGACGAGATGACCGCCGGTCGTTTTGCCCTCGGCGTCGGCACGGGATGGATGCAGGGTGAGCACGATGTGCTCGGATTGAACCTCCCCGAGCTCGGTGAGCGCTTCGACCGCTTCTACGAAACACTCTCATATCTCCATGCTGCGTTCGGCACCAACGAGGGATTCGCGGGCGAGTACTACAGCCTTGCTCCGGTAGAGATACTCCCCCACCCGGCGAACGTCCCCATCGTCATCGGTGGAAGTGGGATGAAGAAGACTCCTACGTATGCCGGTCATTTCGCGAGCGAATACAACATGTTCGTTGCCGACAGGGACACGGTTGAGCGGCGCCTCGACGTGATGCGGGCCGCTGAGGCGGATGCCGGCAGGGAGCCCGGGAGCGTGAAGGTGAGTTTCGTTGGTCCCACCGTCGTCGCCGCCACCGATGACGCGTACGCCGCACTCCTCACAGAGCGCGGCTCCAAGAGAAGCATGAGCGCAACCGCGTACGAAGCATTCCTCGCCGAACGCAACATTCCCCACGGCGTGCCCGATCAGGCAGCAGCTGTCATCGCGGATCTAGAAGGGATAGGCATCGGGCGTTTCTATGTCCAGGAGTACGCCCATCTCGATGACATCGACACGGACGATCTCACCACCGTGTTCAGAGCACTACGCGGATAGGAGAAACCCCATCGTCTACAGGTCGGCACGGGCCTAGTCTCGCGTGCATGACACCGCTCCTCTCCGTCGAAAACCTGCACGCCTCGGTCGAGGGAACCGAGATCCTCAAGGGCGGTGATCTCATCGTCAATCCGGGCGAGGTCCACGCCATCATGGGTCCCAACGGCTCCGGAAAATCGACACTCGCCAACGTGTTGCTCGGCCATCCGTCATATACGGTGACTGAGGGCACGATCACATACAAGGGTGAAGACATCACCGCGACCAAACCCGACGAGCGGGGCCGCACCGGTATGTTCCTCGGCTTCCAGTACCCGGAGGAGATCCCCGGCGTCTCCGTCATCAACTTCCTCCGTGCGGCGCTCTCCAATCGCACCGGCATCGACTACACGGTGCTCGAGTTGCGGCTCAAAGTCGTCGAGGCGATGAGAGAGCTCGAGATGGATCAGGAATTCGCCGACCGATACCTCAACGAAGGCTTCTCGGGGGGCGAGCGGAAGCGCAACGAGGTTCTCCAGATGGCGGTTCTCGAACCGGACCTGGCTGTCCTCGACGAGACCGACTCCGGGTTGGATATCGACGCTCTGAAGATCGTCGCTGAAGGCGTTACCAGGCTCAGCAATGAGAACCGCGGCTTCGTCGTGATCACCCACTATCAGCGCATGCTCGAATACATCACCCCTGACGCGGTTCACGTGTTCCTCGATGGTCGCATCGTCGACACGGGTGGGCCAGGGCTCGCCGACCGGATCGAGGCTTCCGGCTACGACGACTACCGGACCGGAGTTGCAGCGACTTGACCGACCTCCGTTACCTCCGCGAGGACTTCCCAATCCTCACTCGAGAGGTAAACGGGCGGCCTCTCGTCTATCTCGACTCCGCGGCAACGACCCAGAAGCCGATTCAGGTCCTCGATGCCGTCGATACGTTCTACCGCACGAAGAACGCCAATGTCCATCGCGGGGCATACTTGCTCTCCGCAGAAGCGACCGACGCGTACGAGGGAGCCAGAGCGAAGGTCGCCTCGTTCATCAATGCTGCGTCGCCGGACGAGCTCGTGTTCTCCCGAGGCGCCACAACCTCGCTCAACCACATCGCATACGGGTGGGGCCTCAATCACCTCTCGGAGGGCGACCGCGTCGTGCTCACCGTCATGGAGCATCACTCCAACGTCGTTCCCTGGCAACTCGTCGCTCGCCATACCGGCATCGAACTCGTCTACCTCACGATGGACGATCGATACGAAGTCGACCTGACCGGCCTCGAAGACCTCATCGACGAACGGGTGAAGATCGTCGCGGTCTCCGGCATGTCGAACGTGACCGGCACCCTCGGTCCAGTACGAGCCCTGGTCGAAGCCGCGCGAAGCGTTGGTGCGCTCGTCGTCGTCGATGCTGCCCAACTGGTCCCGCACGCCCCGACCGACGTGCAGGAACTCGATGCCGACTTCCTCGTCTTCTCCGGTCACAAGATGCTTGGACCGACAGGAATAGGAGCCCTGTGGGGCAAGCCGGAGCGTCTCGAGGAGATGGAGCCCACTGAGGGTGGGGGCGAGATGATCGCCGACGTGGGACTCTACGAGTCTCGTTGGGCGCCGGTCCCCCAGAAGTTCGAAGCCGGCACTCCGCCGATCGCTCAGGCGGTCGGGCTGGGAGCCGCCGTGGACTACCTGGATGCCGTCGGCATGGAGACGGTGAGGGATCACGAACAAGAGATCACCGGCTATGCCATGAAGCGCCTTGCTGGGATCCCCGATCTCGCCGTGTATGGCCCGAGCGATCCGGAGAATCGTGGCGGCGCCGTGAGCTTCTCACTTGGTGATATCCATGCGCACGACATCGCAACGATTCTCGACCAGCATGGCATTGCCGTTCGTGCCGGCCACCATTGTGCGAAGCCCCTGATGCGGCACCTTCAGGTTCCGGCGACAGCCCGGGCGTCGTTCTATCTCTACAACACGACCGAAGAAGTGGACCTCCTCGTCGAGGGACTCATCGAAGCCAGATCTCTGTTCGGCCTCGACGCCTGAGAGCAGTATTGTTCCTCTCGTATGTCTTCCCTTGACGAGCTCTACCGCCAGGTCATCCTCGACCATTACCGGAACCCGCGTCGCCGAGGATCCCTTTCCGGTCCTCACGTTCATGCGGAGGGGCTCAATCCATCCTGCGGGGATGAGTTCTCCCTCGATCTCCAGATCGAAGACGGTGTCATCACAGACGCGGCCATCCAAGGCCAGGGCTGCTCGATCTCGCAGGCATCCGGGTCCATGATGACCGACGTGATCGTCGGCAAGACGATCGACGAAGCCCGGGAAGCCACAACGACGTTCAAATTGATGATGAGCATTGAGGAAGGGGAGGATCCCCTTGATCCGGAGCGCCCGGGCGCCGTGCTTGGAGATCTCGAAGCGCTGCAGGGAGTGAAGAAGTTCCCGGTGCGCATCAAGTGCGCGGATCTTCCCTGGACGACGCTCACCGACGCCCTCGATCGAGCGTGAGTGTCACTGATGTCAACTCGGCAAGATAGAGGCATGAGATACTCACCAAATACGGCGCTCATCGTCGTCGATGTGCAGAACGACTTCGCCGACCCGGACGGTTCTCTCTACGTGAGCGGAGGCGAAACGACGATCCCGTTCATCAACGAACAGATCGCGGCGGCGGCTGACGCTGGGGCAACCGTCATCTACACCAGGGATTGGCATCCCGAGTCAACGCTCCACTTCGCCAAAGATGGTGGGATCTGGCCGGTGCACTGCGTCGGCGAAACTTGGGGATCTGGATTCCATCCGGATCTCAACGCGAACGGTGAAGAGATCAAGAAGGGCACGCGCGGAGAGGATGGCTACTCGGGATTCACCGTTCGGGATCCGGAAACGGGTGCGGAGTCGTCAACGGGCCTCGGGAGTCTTCTGCGGGACAAGGGAATCACTGATGTGGTCGTGGTCGGCCTCGCGACCGATTACTGCGTGAAAGAGACCGCGCTCGACGGCACTCGTTTGGGCTTCACGACGACGCTACTCACGGACGGAGTCCGTCCGGTGGATCTCACTTCTGGTGATGGGGCAAGGGCGATCGCTGAGATGGTCGATGGCGGGGTCATCGTTCGGTAGTCGGTGGCCGTCTGCGGTGGCGTACTGGGTATCGGGTACGCCGGGCGGGTCGGTCTGGGTGGGTCTGGGTTTGTCGGGGTTCTGAGCAAGCGTCGTTTGAGTGGTGGGCTGTCGGGGTCGATTCGGAAGCCTTGTTGGTGGATTGCAACATGGTGGTGGAACCAGCACAGGGTGGTGAGGTTCTCTGGGTTGTGGGATCCGGCGTTGGAACGCAGGCGAATGTGGTGGGGTTCGAGCCGATACCGAGATGTGCAGCCTGTAATGGTGCAACTGCGGTCGCGATGC
>CAXMQQ010000036.1:0-26891 GCA_964195545.1 uncultured Acidimicrobiia bacterium
CGGTCAGCGGCGGTAGGTGCTGAATCTCTCTGCGGCCGCGGCGGGGAGACGAACAGTCATTTCCGTGCCGTCTTCGACGTGTTGTTCGTCGAGAACCTCACCGGCATCGTGGAGGGTCGCGACGAGGTCGCCACGGTCATAGGGAATCAGGAGATCAGCCGTCGTGGTGACCGCCTCGAGACCGTTGACGATCGCCGCGGTGACGTCTGCAACGTGCTCACCGCTCAGAGCGGACACCGCGACGGACCCCTCGTAGACGGTGAGAAGTCTTTGGACGACCGCCGGTTCGGCAACGTCGATCTTGTTGAACACGAGGATTTCGGGGATCTCGGCCGCTCCGATCTCATTGAGAACGTCGCGAACTGCAACGATCTGTCCGTCCGGATCGGGATCGTCGGTGTCAACAACGTGGACGAGGAGGTCAGCGTCGGCGGCTTCGTCGAGCGTTGAACGGAACGCTTCAACCAGTTCGTGTGGGAGTCTCCGCACGAACCCGACCGTGTCCGACATCAGTGCCCGGTGTCCGTCCGGGAGGTCGAGTCGTCGAACCGTTGACCCCAGAGTCGCGAAGAGGCGATCCTCGACGAGGACGTGCGCGTCGGTGAGCCGATTGAATAGCGTCGACTTGCCGGCGTTCGTGTAGCCAACGATCGCGGCCACGGGGAGGCCGGAGCGTTTGCGAGACTTCGCTCTGGTGTCCCGTGACCGGCTTGCCTCCTTTAGCTCTCGCTCGACCTTGGACATGCGTTCAAGGATCCGCCGTCGATCGGTTTCGAGCTTGGTCTCGCCGGGACCCCGCGTTCCGATCCCCGCACCGAGCCGCGAGAGTTCGACTCCCTTGCCATGGAGTCGGGGCAGGCGGTAGCGGTACTGGGCGAGTTCGACCTGGAGGCGACCTTCGTGCGTGTGGGCATGCTGAGCGAAAATGTCGAGAATCAGAGCGACCCGATCGACGACGTCGCACTGGAAGGCCTGCTGAAGATTGCGCTGCTGTGCCGGCGAGAGATCGTTGTCGAACACGACGACGTCGATGTCGAGCATGTGCGACTCAGCGACCAGTTCGGAAAGTTTGCCCTTCCCTATGAACGTTGCTGGATCGGGTCGACCGCGCCGGACGAGCACAGCCTCAACCGGCTCCGAGCCCGCCGTGTCGGTGAGCAACTCGAGTTCGCTGAGGCTCCGGTGTCCCTCTGTCACACCACTGCCGTCACGGACCAACCCGATGAGCAATGCCCGCTGCCGGACGACGTCGAGGTCGGTGACGGACGCGGTGAGACGACGTCCGCTGCGTCCAACGTGAGATCCAGAGTGATCGGCCATGAGAGGATTATGGCGTATTCGTGACACGCAAGGACCGGAGTGTTCATCGGGATCGTCAGGACTCGTTCCGTGGTACTTGGTGTCTCTCGTCTCCTGTCTCATGCCTCGAATCTGGCCAAGCCCTTGCACTTCAAGGGTTCGCGTGCCTATCTTTCTCCGATCCTCGGCATTCGTCCGAGGTTCCTGGTTATCCAGGGCTATTCATCTCGGAGGCAAACCAATGAACGACAACCTACGGAAGTGGCTTCCGTGGTTCATCGTTGCTGCCGTCGCTGTGATCATCGTCATCGTCATCGCCGTTAATTCCGGCGGAGACGACGACGTTGCTGCAACGACGACAACGGCAGCGGATTCCACAACCACGACGGTTGAAGAGACCACAACCACGGTCGAAGAGACCACAACCACTGTTGAAGAGACCACGACCACCGAGGCGCCCGTCGCTTTCGTGCCGATTCCACTGAAGTTCGGAACCGTGCTCCCGCAGACCGGTCAACTCGCATCGATCATCGAGGCACTCGAGAACCCGATCAAGATGGGTACGGAAGAGATCAACGCGGTGTCCGCCGGTCTTGTGACCGTTGAGTACGGCGACTCGGGAACCGATCCGAACGTGGCATCGGCCACCGTCGATAAGTACCTAACAGGTGATCACAGCGCCATCATCGGTGCCGCCGCCTCCGGTGTGACGCTGTCGATCGTCGACAAGGTCCAGGGCAGCGAAGTTGCGATGTGCTCCGGTTCGAACACGGCAGCCTCGCTCAGTTCCGCGGACTACGACCCGTACTACAGCCGCACGGCACCGTCTGACAATCTCCAGGCCCCAGCCCTTTCCGGCGTCATCATCGACGATGGTTTCGCGGATGTTGCCGTTGCCTGGCGTGCGGATGACTACGGCACAGGGTTTGGCACCCTTCTGGCCGACGAACTCGAAGCCGCCGGAGCGACTGTTGTTGCGCGTATCGAGTACGACTTCTCACAGACGTCGTTCGCCGATGTCGCTGCTGAGGTCGCTGCATCCGGTGCCGAGGCGTTGGCGATGATCACCTTCGATGAGGGTGGACAGTTGCTCCTCGACCTCAATAGCGCCGGCTACGAGGGTGCTATCTATGTCGCAGACGGGTTCAAGGATTCGGTCGGGTCCGATCAGCTCGGTGGTCGTGTTGAGCTGCTTGAAGGCCTCAAGGGCACGGCACCGTCGGCATCTCCTGCAAACGGTGAAGCAACCTTCGGTGACCGCCTCGAAGCTGCGTTCCCCGGAACGGCGACGATCTTCTCGGCGCAGAAGTACGACTGCCTGGTGGTCACCGTACTTGCCGCGCAAGCGGCGCAGAGTGCTGATCCGGCGGTGTTTGTAGCCGAGATCAGCAACGTCACGAAGGGCGGCGAGAAGTGCTCGTTCTTCGAAGACTGCTTCAACCTGCTGTCCGAGGGCAAGGACATCGACTACGACGGCGCGTCGGGACCGCTTGACTTCGGTCCGAGCAACGAGCCGGGCATCGGCACGTACGACGTGTTCATCTATGACGCCGAAGGCGGAGCGGAGACGCTCTCCCAGATCGTCGCCGGCGGTTGATCCCCTCTGCCCAACAAACGACAAGCGAGGGGGCCCGGCGAATGCCGGGCCCCCTCGCTCGTTCGCACTCAGTACTCAGTACTCAGTACTACTCCACTCTTCCCAGCGTTCCCAGGTAGAGATCGATCACCTTCGGATCGTGCAACAGATCATGCCCCGAACCCGTGTGGGCGTTCTGTCCCTGGTCGAGTACGTATGCCCGATCGGCGATCTGGAGGCAACGGCGGGCGTTCTGTTCGACCATGATGATCGAGACACCAGAATCAGCGATGCCGCGAACACGTTCAAAGACAAGATCCTGATTGGCAGGGGACAGTCCGGCTGATGGTTCGTCGAGCAGCAGGAGCGAGGGATCCATCATGAGGGCTCGGCCGATCGCCACCATCTGGCGCTCGCCTCCCGACAGGAAGCCGGCACGCTGTTCAGAGCGGTCTTCGAGGAGCGGGAATATCTCGACCACAGCCGCGAGACGCTCGTCCCAGGCGTTCGGGTCAAGGTAGAGGCCCATACGCAGGTTGTCTTCGACGGTGAGCGACGGAAACACGTTCGCCCGCTGAGGGACATACCCGACGCCGAGAGCCACGAGTTCGTGTGCAGCGAGGTTGGAGATATCATCACCGCGCAGAGTCACGAGGCCTTGGCGCACCGACACGAGGCCGAAGATCGCCTTGACGAGCGTCGACTTCCCCGCACCATTTGGACCGATGATGCCGACGAGTTCGCCGTCGGCGAGGGTCAAATCAACACCACGGAGGATGTCCACGCCGGGTAGGTAGCCGGCAACGACGTCATCGGCGATGAGGAGTTGGTCGGTCATCCGGCTGCCTCCCCGTGGTGGGATCCGAGATAGGCATCGATGACATCTGGATTCCTCCCTATGACGTCGGGTGGACCCTCGGCGATTACGCGACCCTGTGCCATGACGACGACCCAATCGGAGATCTCTTGAACGACGTCCATGTCGTGCTCGACGAAGACGACGGTCTTGCCGCTGTCGCGCAGGCCGGTGATGTGGCTGAGAAGCGACTGTGTAAGAGCGGGATTCACACCGGCCATCGGCTCGTCGAGCATGACGACTTCGGGATTCATCATGAGCGCTCTCGCCATCTCGAGAAGCTTCCGCTGTCCGCCCGAAAGGCTCCCAGCGAACTCATCGGCCATGTGTTCGAGGTCGAAACGCTCAAGGAGGTCCCCGGCACGTTCCTCGTTGGCCAGTTCCGTGGCTTGCCAACCGCCGAGAAGGGATCCCCACAACTTCTCGCCCTTGTTGTCCGTGGCCGCGACGAGCATGTTGTCCATCACACTGAGTCTGGCGAGCGAGCGAGTCAACTGGAACGTGCGAACCATTCCGCGTCTCGCCACCTGGAATGCAGCGATTCCCACGAGGGTGCCATCGTTGAGGTGCCACTCACCCGCGTCGGGCTTGTCGAATCCGGTGAGGAGGTTGAACAGTGTCGTCTTTCCCGCCCCGTTTGGTCCGATGAGCGAGGTCACCGTGTGGCGCTGAATCTCGAGGCGGTCGATGTCGACGGCGTGGAGGCCGCCGAACGATCTCTGAAGACTGTTGGCAACAAGCACCGGGTTCGGTTTGCGAACACCGGGTTCCGGGGCGACGGCGGTCAGCGGGTGATCAGCGTTCATCGATGAGCGCCTCCTCCTTGTCGCCGAGGATGCCCTGAGGTCGGAAGACCATGAGGAGCATCATGCCAATACCAACGAAGACCAACTTGACTTGCCCCGCTGCTGCCGGTGTGAGGATGTCGCCGACCCAGCCGATGTTGGCCTGGGCGTTGACCATGAGGGCGTCGATCGTGAAGAAGAGGAACTGGAAGGTGACCGCACCAACGATGGGTCCGAGAATCGTCCCCGCACCTCCGAGGATGACGATGACGTACAGGATGAATGTGATCTTGGGCAGGTATGCATCGGGAGTCACATTCTGTTGTTCAACGGCGAGCAGAATCCCGGCGATACCCGCGATCGCACCGCCGATCATCAGCGCCTGCAGTTTGTAGGCAAACACGTTCTTGCCGAGCGAGGTCGTGGCGTCCTCGTCCTCCCGGATAGCCTTGAGAACGCGGCCCCACGGACTCTTGATGAGGCGCCGGATCAGCAGGGTCAGGAGCGCCACGAGAGCCCACCCGACGAGCATGACCCAGAGCTTTCGGCCGGTGACCACGAGGCTGCCGATGCCGTAGAGCCGAGCCGTTGGGAACGGGTTGAGAGAGAAGAACGAATCGGCGAATCCCTGGATCCCGAACACCCCGTTGGTGAGGGGTTGCGCCCAACTTGATCGTACGAGGAGCCGGATCACTTCGGCCGCGGCGATGGTGGTGATCGCCAGATAGTCGGCCCGCAGTCGAAGTGTCGGGAGGCCAAGGAGAAGGCCGAGCAGGGCGGCCGCCAGAATGCCGACGATGATCCCGAGCCAGAGCGGGCCACCGAGATCGACTGTGATCGCTGTGCCGTATGCACCGACGAGCATGAAGGCGACGTGGCCGAAGTTCAACAGACCCGCGTAGCCGAACTGGAGGTTGAGGCCGATGGCTGAGATCGCATATGCGGCCGTGATGGGACCGATTGTGGCGAGGATGCCGTCGATGAGAACACTTGCCCAGTCCATCAGCCGATCCTCTCCCTCTTGCCGAGCAGCCCCTGCGGTCTGGCGAGCAGTATCACGATGAGGAGAACGAGACCGACAGCGGTTTTGAGCTCATTGGGAAAGATGAGCGTGCTCATCTCCACGGTGACTCCCACGATGAACCCACCAACCATTGCACCGTACGCCGTTCCGAGCCCACCCAGTACGACGGCGGCGAAGATGAGGAGCAGCAGCTTGAATCCCATGTCCCACTGGATGGCCTGGTTGAGACCGAAGAACACGCCCCCAAGTGCCGCCAGTCCGCCCGCGAGCGTCCAGGTGATGAGAATGATCCGATCGACGTCGATTCCAGACGATTCCGCAAGGTCGGAGTCGTCGGCGACCGCCCGCATGGCGGTCCCCGAGCGGCTTCGCTGCAGGAAGATACCGACGCCGGCGAGGACGATGAGGGATACGCCGATGGTGATGAGTTGCTTGGGAACCATCGGGATGCCGAGGATGACGATCGGAACCTGACCAGCGAAGTCCGGGTATGCCCTCGGTGCGCCCCCGAAGATGATGAGGATCAGATTGCGGACGGCGAATGACAGGCCGATCGACACGACCATCATCGCCACGAGTCCGGTGTGTCGAACCCTGAGAGGTCTCCAAAGCGCCCGCTCTTGGATCCAGCCGAAGCCGGCGCCGACGAGGACGGCGGGAATGATGGCGACGACAAGGGGCCATCGCGGTCCGAGCGTTGATGCGTGGAAGAAGTAGGCGGCGACGGCGCCGAGTGTGACCATCTCGGCATGGGCGAAGTTCACGAGACCCGTTACGCCGAACACGAGGGAGAGGCCGACGGCCGACAAGGCGATGATCGCACCGAGTTTGAGTCCGGCAATGAACAGGACACCGACTCGTTCGTACGTTGACACCGTCGAGACAGTGCCTTCGCCGAGTGGGAAGATCACCTTCTTGGCCTGATCGATCTTGACTTCGACGCTCGGCAGTTCTTCCCTGTCGGGATCGGTGAGTGCGACGCCTTCGGGCAGCGTCGTCGTGTCGAGTTTCACCTGGTAGATGCCGGTGCCGGGCACCAAGACCACCCACTTCCCGTCGGTACCGGACTCCCCAGATCCGATCTCGTTCCCGCCCTGGCTCACGGTGACGATGGCCCCCTCGACGGGAAGTCTTTCGTTTTCGAGTCGTTGGACGAGTGTGCCGCCGATCGACTCACCGGCGGCGAAGGACGCGAGCGGAGTCATCACGACGAGCGCGACCGCCGCGAGCCAGAACCATGCGAAGCGAGCACGTCGTGACAAGATCGGCCGAGTGTAGGGCAAGTGGGGCAGACCCCGCTGCCGTTGACTAGGTTGGTGGAGGAGAGAAGGGGACGACATGCAACGGATGCTCAAAGGGATTCTGGACGACAAGGGCTCGGACGTATGGACGGCCGGGCCGGATGAGACGGTCTTCAGCGCTCTCGAAACGATGGCAGAGCGCAATATCGGTGCGCTACTCGTGCTCGACGGCGACGATGTGGTGGGGATCCTGTCGGAGCGTGACTACGCGAGGAAGGTGATGCTGCTCGACCGCGGTTCAAAAGAGACCCGCGTCTCGGAGATCATGACGACCGAGATCCGCACGGTCGGTTCAGCATCGACGGTCGCCGAGTGTATGGATTTGATGACGGAGTACCGGATTCGACACCTGCCGGTCCTGGACGATGAAGGCCACCTTGCAGGAATGATCTCGATCGGCGACGTGGTGAAGGCGATGATCGCCCAGCAGCGCGACATGATCAACCAACTCGAGCGCTACATCACCACCTAAGGACGCGAACCCAGGGTTGCAATCCTTGTATATGACGCTGTCAGCCCGCGGAAGGAAGTGATCGGCCCCAGTCCTCGATTCCGCGGGCTCACGGCTGCATATACAAGGACGCGAACCCAGGGTTGTAGACCTCGTATATGACGCTGTCAGCCCGCGGAACGGAAGAGGTACGCTGTCGGCGTGGACATCTCCATACGACACGCAGGCGTGGATGATCTTGAGCGCATCAACGAGATCTGCAACACGACCGTTGTCGACTCGCACGTCTCCTTCGAAATGGAGCCGTGGGATCTCGAACGACGCCAGATCTGGTGGCAGCGCTATGTCGGCGGAGGACCCTTCCGAGCGCTCGTCGCAGAGGATGATCGTGCTGTGGTTGGTGTCGCCTACAGCAGCCCGTATCGGCCGAAGGATGCCTATCGGACGTCCGTGGAGACCACGATTGTGCTCGATCCGACCTTCGTCGGTCGGGGAATTGGGCGTCGGCTCCTCTCCGCCCTCCTTGATGCGATTGCCGGCGAAGGTGCTCATCGGGCGTTCGCCATCGTTGCACTTCCAAACGACGCTTCGATCGGCCTTCATGAGTCACTGGGATTTCGAGCAGTCGGAACCCTTGACGAAGCTGGGTACAAGCTCGGTCGGTACTGGTCAACGATGATCCTCGAGAAGCGCCTCGACCGTTAGTCGAGGCAGCACCGAGCGCCGCCAACTCCGGTAGGTTCAAACCCGGAGGTGTCCGGACGCCTGGTGGGTTCCCCGGTCTTCAACACCGGTGTCGGGTTGCATTGCGGCCCGAGGGGTTCGATTCCCTGCACCTCCGCGGATGGCCCGTCTTCTTCGGCGCTGTCGGTAGGCGGTTGTCGAGTGTCGGCGTTCGGCATCCGGTTCAGGCGTATTCCTGTTGCCTGCCGCCTTCTTGGGTCCTTCGTCAGCTACTCATCGGTGTCGACCCGGAATACGATGTATCAATGCGCTTCGGTTCATGGTGGTGTATCAATCGGGGGATGGGGCGGGAGCGCCGGTGCCGGGGGTCATCGTGACTCCTGTACCAACTTCGGCGAAGCGAGGGATGCCGCCGCTTTGGCCAGATGGCTACGCCGACGTCATCCCGGCCGGGTCTCCCCGGGGATGGAAGAGGGCACGGCTCGCAGTCGACGGGGACGTGCATATCGCAGCGCTGTACTCAGATGAATCCGTCGATCAGTGGTCGAACACGGGACGTGCGTTCTGTCACATGGGGGGAAATCCTTTCGAGCCTGGTCATCTTCAGAGGTGTAAGTGCGGACTGCGCGTCTGGGACTCGCGTTCGAAGCTCGATCACGATCTCTCTTGCGGCATCGGGGCAACGGTCATGCCCGTCTCTGTGCTGTGTGCCGTGGGGTGGAGTCCGCCGAGTGTTCAGGAAGCACGTTGCCGCCGGGTTGCTGCGACAACCCTGATCGGTGTCTCGGCTCGCCAGTACTGCCTCCGCTGTGCGAAGCCAGAAGTCAGTGGATTCGTGCGCGGCCGCCGTCTGAGCAGAGCGGCGTTTGAGCTGTGGGGCGCCTGTGATGAATGCGCCGACGAATCGTGGATATCGATCGAAGAAGCAGCAACGAGTCTCGGCGCTCCGATCGCTGTGGACCCCTGGCTGCCGTAGAAGGCCACGGGAAACAGGGGGCAGGATGCACAGATGGGCGACCACGGGGCCGCCCATCTGATACGGGCTGCGGACTACTTCTCGTATAGCTTCTCAATGTCGTCGCCGTACTTCTCGATCACCGCGCGACGCTTGACCTTCAGGCTCGGGGTGAGCATGCCGTTCTCTGGAGCGAACTCCTCTTCTTCGAGAACGAAACCCTTCACCCTCTCGTAGCCCTTGATCCCGCCGGACAGGCGATCGATCTCACGCTGGTAGAGATCGTTGACTTCGTCGCTGTCAAGGAGCGCATCTTCGGAGAGATCGTCCAAGCCATGCCTCTCGGCCCACTTCGTGAGCGCCTCCTTGTCGGGGACGATCACGGCAATGTTGTACGGCCGCTGCTCGCCGTAGACCATGATGTTCGTGACGTAGCCGGACAGTTGGAGTTGTTCTTCGATCGGTGATGGAACGACGTACTTGCCGTTCTCCAGCTTGTACTGCTCCTTGATACGGCCACGGATGAAGATGAAGCCATCCTCGTCTTTGTAGCCGAGATCGCCGGAGCGGAATCCGTGATCCGGTGTGAGGACCTTCTCGTTCTCCTCGGGCAGGTTGTAGTAGCCGATCATCACATTGGGTCCGTGGATGACGATCTCGCCGATCTCGGTGTCGCCGGTCACATCGGTATCGATATCGATGCGGACTCCCGGGATCTCCTTGCCGACCGATCCAAGGCGCCGGCTGCCAGGCCAGTTGCCACTCGAGACGGGCGAGGTTTCGGTGAGGCCGTAGCCCTCGTACACGGTCATTCCGAGAGAGGAGATGAACTCCGCCACCTCGGTGTTGATCGCTGCACCGCCGGTGACCGAGTACTTCAGCTTTCCGCCGAACCCCTCGCGGACCTTCGAGAAGACCAGTTTGTCATAGAGCCCGTGCTGGATCTCTACCCACCGTGTGGTCCGGCCCTGCGCCTCCAGTTCCATCCGCTTCTTCTCGTTTGCGAGCGCAAGGTCGAAGATCGTCTTCGTGATGCCGCCCTTGGCCGCCATCATCTTCTGAAGCCCGTCGTACACACGGTTGTAGACGGCGGGGACCGACACCAGGATCGTCGGTTTGATCTCCGGCATGTCATCCATGAGGGTCCGCGCACCCGTCAGCCCCGCAGATGCGCCGGCGGCGATCAGGAAGTGCAATTCGACGGTCTGTCCGAACGAGTGTGCCCATGGGAGGAACGAAGCGAACCGATCTTCGGCCGTGATCGGGAAGAGGTCCGGGAACACGTTGACGTTGCTGGTGATATTCCCGTGCGACAGCATCACGCCCTTCGGGCTCCCCGTCGTACCCGATGTGTAGATCAATCCCGCGAGGTCTTCAGAGCCGGGATGAACCGTTTCGACGGGAGCTTCGGCGCCGCGTGAGAGCAGCTCCGCCCAGGTGATGGCAGCGCCGCCCGCTTCACCGTTGATCACGATGACGTGTTCGAGTGCGGGGAGCTGGTCGTGATGATCCTCGAGTTGGGCGCGAATGCCGTCGTCGGCCACGATGGCGATCTTCGCCCCGGAGTCGCCGATGATGAACTTCCATTCCTTGGAGAGTTGCGCTTCATACATGGGCACCCACGCTGCTCCGAGCCCGTAGGTTGCGTAGGCACCGACTGCCCACTCGGTGCGGTTGTCGGAGATCGCAGCGACACGGTCTCCTCGTTCGAGTCCGAGACCGGCAAGGCCGGCGCGTGCGAAATTGACCCGTTCTCCGAAGTCGTGGTACGACATCCATGACCAGCCGTCTTCGCTCTTGGTGCCGAAGAGGGGATTGTCGGCAAACCGGCCGACACTTGCTTCGTACAATTCGACGAGATTGTGGTACTCGGTTCCCACGTAGCCTCCAGGATCGCTCGGGGCCCACGATAGCGACACGGAGACGCGGAAAGAAGAGCGGAGCGGTGGTGTGCGGATATCCTGACCGGATGAGTGACCGCAGAACCTTTGGAGAAGCCGTTCGAGAAGCTCGCCTGGCCAAGGGCATGTCGATGGGCCAACTCGCCGCCGCCGTCGAGCGATCGACCGCCTCAGTGCGCCGGTGGGAGCGGGATCAGGGCGTTCCAGCGGAGACCGTTGTCCAGGAGCTCGTCGTTGTCCTGAACCTCGACCAGGCTGAGCTAACGGCGTTGGCCGAGGCTCCCCCGCCCGTGGTCGCTACTGCTCCCCAATTGGAGGATCCATCGGATGCGACACGTGCTACGTCGGCTCCGCTAACGAACACGGTCCCCTCGACGGTCCAGTCGTCAGGCGGAATCAGCGCCTGGTTCTCATCTCTACGAAATCCAGAGAGACCGTGGCTTGGCTATCTGCGGGCGACGCTGACGATCGTCGTGATGCTGGTGCTCTCATGGGTCCTGATCTGGGCGCTCAGGGAATTCGTCGACGCGTTTGGCGATATCTGGGAGTCCCTCTGGGTCGATGCGCCGTGACGTGACTACAGGATCGCCCGGATCATCAGGCCGAATGCGCCGATGAGCGAGAGGAGCAGGATCGCATTGCGAACAGCTCCCTGTGAGACCCGGTTCTTGAAACGGAAGCTCACCAGGTAACCGGCAACGAGTGCAGGGAACAGGAACAGAGCGACACGAACGTCGGAAACGGTGATGTTCCCTGTCAACGCTCGGACCGAGATCGTGATCAGCAAGCCGATCGTGAAAATCGCCGCCAGGTTAGACCGCACAGTCGGGCCATCGTCCCTCGTATAGAGGAGAGCCAGCGGGGGGCCACCGATCGAGGCAACAAAGCCGGAGACTCCGGACGCCAACCCGGCGCCGAACTCGGAGAACGGTGTGCGCTTCACGTGGAAGCCCGAAGCGATGATCGCGACCGCTCCGAGAACGATCAGCGCAATCGCGATCTCAAGAGATTGTTGGGTTGCATAGGCGAGGAGGCCCACTCCGATGATGGCCCCGGGAACTCGGCCCGCGATGATCCAACCGACACCCGAGAGTTGGATGTGATGTCGTTCGCGCCACGCCATCGAAACGGCGAGTGGGAACGCGATCAAGAGTTGTGGCACCGGAGCGAGGGACGGATTGATGAGTGCAAGGATCGGTACCGACACCATCGCGAAACCTATGCCAACGACACCCTGGACTGCGGCAGCGACGAACGTCACGATGAGAGCGGTGATGAGTGCGACTCCTGACATAGGCGTCAACGATAGGTGTACCTGGATCGCGTCTGAGTTGCAGTGCGATAACTGACGAATGGCCGACCATGGAGAACGCGCGCCAGATCAGATCGACGAGTGGATGGCATTCGCGGTGGCAGACGAACCCGAGGAGCCGGAGCCGCGGTGCGACGGTGCCCGTCGGTGTCGTCGTCGCGGTTCCTCTGACGACATGGCTCGCCGCACGGTTCTATCACCGCGACGGAGAACCGGTTGCCTGAAGGCAGATCGATGCAGGGACCGAAGGATCAGCCTCGTTCGCACACGTCCGGTGCATAGATGCCGACAACGAGGGAGTCAGGATCGGTCCCCCGGACCGGACCCCACAGCAGGAGTGTGCCGGTGTCTGCGCCATGAAGCTCGAAGACCTCGCCGACAGTGGGATCCATCGAGAACGTGACGTCTTCCGTCGCGTAAATCGTCTGCAGGCGTTCGACGGTGTCACCGGCCTTCAAGCCGCTCAGCGTCGTCAACGCGGTGGCGTCGGAGTCGAGATCGCCGAAGCTGAGATCCTGGCGGTAGCCGTTGACCACTTCGGTCGTACCGTCCGTCGTGACGATGGCAGCGAAGGGGCCGAATCGGATGACTCGCTCCAACTCTCCAGTGCAAACCCCCCATTGACCGGTGGAGACCTGCCAGCCGGTGTCTTGATCCGACTCGCCGAAGCTTGAGGCCAGACGGCCGATCGAGATGTCAGCGGGATCACCGAACTTGAGATCGGGTATGTTGTTGTCCTGGACGGCCAAACGATCACTCTTGAGCTTCATCTTGTCGACCGCGATCGGCGTGCCGACCGGCGGATATGGGTCGGAAGGAGGCGTTGTGGTTGCGACCGTCGACGAGGTGGTCGCGGCATCTCCCGGCGTTGTCGTCTCCGTGCCGTCGGCTGGCGCTGTTGTGGCCGTTGCTCCGGCCTCGACGCCGTCATCGCTCTTGAGCAGTTGGAACACAGCGACGGAGAGTGCGACGAGGAGGAGACCGACGACGAGGCCCGTTAGGAGCGGAGACCCGGGGGGTGTTGCAGCAGGCGTCCGTGGGTCTTCGAGTGGTGGGATCGGATCGTTCCCCGAGATGTTCGTCAGATCGGAGTACGGATCGGTCCATCCCGGTGGGTTGCCGTATGGGTCGTTCGGGTCGCTCACGCTGTGTTGGTCCTCCGGCCGGTTGCCCGCATCTTACGGGCAACCGAGCGATGCGTCGCATCAGGGTTGGTCTGGGGCGGCCGCAGCCGAAGCTTCCTCGGCCGATTCCGAATCTGCGAGCAACGATGGATAGGATTCGGCGAGCACTTCATCGAACGGCGCCGTCGCCCTCAGGATCGATTGCCCGGCGGTCGTCTTGGCGAGCTTCACGGGGACCACGAGGCGTTGGATCGTGGTGACGTCGATGCCTCGGAGACTCCACGCGAGGCTGAGCGCATCGGAGATACCCAACCCTTCGTCCACGGTGAAGGCGTTCAAGAGCTCCTCGATCTTGGCTGAGAGGTCTGATGGTGATTCAAACGCTCTGAGCTTGCTCGCGAGCTTGACGATCACATCCTGCTGGTGTTGGTTCCTCATGAGATCGCCGGCACCCGGCACAGAGCGCCACTGCCCGTTGACCAACTGTTCCGTGTGGCGGGAGCGGACCCAGGCGAGCGCCATGGCACCGTCGGCAGTGACGCACCCGCCGGGGAAGTCCAGTTCAGCCCGCCAGTCTCGCATCGGGTAGTCGGCGCAGATCTCGATGCCGCCGACACCGTCGATGACTTCAGCGAATCCGTCGAAGTCGAAGATGGCGAAATTGTTGACCTTGATCCCGGTGAAGTCTTCGACCGTCAAGGAGAGCATCGTCGGCGCATTGACGTCTCCGCACTCGCGAAGCGTTGCGTTGATGCGGCTGTAGCCGGTCGTGCACCGGTTCGGTACGTAGAGATCGCGCGGCAGCGACACCATGAATGGGTCAAGGTCACGGTCGGCCGGGAGAACGGTGAGGAGGATCACATCCGCGAGATCGGCGGCCTCGTCGCTGCCGACCAGGAGAAGTGATCGATAGGCGCCTTCGATTGTCGGTGCGGCGACAACGACTTCTTCGAGCGGGGGAACATCGGGGTCGTCTTCGACGAGGTCGGCCGACGGTGGGGTGGAAGTCGGAGGGAGTAGGACTTCCGCTTCGGAGGTGTCCATCTCCTGACGCTCGACGCCGGACCACGAGTCGTAGATCTGGTAGGCGGTGAAGCCGGTGTAGACGAGGGCGATCGCGACGAACGTCGAGGCCATCCGTTTGAGCATGCGGACCACGGGTAGGCGCCAGAACGACGGTGGTTTGGTCCGGTTCTCGACGTATCCGATCACCGGGGCACCGGCTTCGCTGAGTCGATCGCGTGCGTCAACAACGGTCGCATCGGTGGCGGCGTCCGTGACCACGAGGATCGTTCCGTCGGCATGCGCGGCGAGTGGTGCGGTCGCTCCGGCCCAGGCGATGGGGGGCGCATCGATGAGCACGGCGTCGGCGCGTTCGGCGATTCGATCGATCGATGCCGCAAGTCCGGCTCCGGCGAGAACGTCTTCAGATACGTCCTCCGCTGATCCGGATGGCACGATCGGCAACACCGAATCCGGTCCGATCTCCCACATCCTGGCCGACTCGGCGAGGGTTGATGAGCCGTCGGCGAGTTCGGTCAGGCCCGGCACGGATCCTGTGGACAAGAAGCGAGAGACCCCGTGCCCGTCTACGTCACCATCGATCAGGGCAACGCGGCGCCCACGCTGTGTTGCCGAGATCGCAATGTTGAGCGCGATGGTCGAGGCCCCTTGTCCCGGGCCGGGGGAGGAGACGAGAAGAATCTGTCCGCTGGTGTGTCCCTCAACCTCGGTCAGGAGATCCCTGTAGGCGTCTGATGTGCCGGATGAGTCGTCGGCAAGTGCCGGTGCCGGACCAGAGACGTCGTTGGGGATCGAGCCGAGGCGAGGCACACCGAGAATGCGGGCGAAGTCCGGGGGTCCCGAGACCGACCACCAGATCAGCCATACGATTCCGGTGATGAATGCAGCGACGATCGCAGAGACGAGAACTCCCTCGCTGGTGTCCCATGCGATGAGTCCGAGGATGAACACGACGACGCCCGCGACGACCGATAGTGCGTTCGCCGGAGCCAGGAGGCGGCGCCACCAGGATATGTCTGCGGAACTCAATGGTCCCCCCACGATCATCTGTTATGCATCCGAATGCTACTTGGCGAGACCGGTATCCGTCTTACGAAGAACAGGCAGTTGGGGCGTAGATACCTTCGACCCGGCCGGAGTCCTCGATCGACGAGACTGGTCCCCAGAGCAGCGGACCATCGGCGTCCGATAGACGGAAGAGATCGATGCCCCCCGACGACAGGTAATCGATCTGATACGAGGAATAGATCTGGTTGAGCGTCGAGACCGGATCGCCGATACGGAGTCCTGATGGGGTTGCAAGATCAAGGTGCATCGTAGGCACTGCCTCGTCTTCGTACCGATAGCCGTTGAAGGTTCCATCGGCGAAGGTCCCGGTGACAGCAATCGTCAGTCCGGCCCATCGAATGAAGCGCCCATCGTCGTTGGCGCAGAGGCCCATTTCCTCGCCAGCGACGCCGGTCTCTTCGGGTTCACCGAGACTGGCGACGAGACGACCGATGGCGTCAGGAGCGGCATCGCCAAAAGCGATAGGACCGATACCGTTCGCTGTGAGGGTCAGCGCCGAGAACGGTACGGCCGTTCCCGCCGGCTCGAAGCTTGACGGACCGGGGATCGTCGTGGTTGTGGTGCTGGTCGTGGTGGGAGCGACTGTTGTGGTGGGAGCGGGAGGAACAGTCGTCGGGGCGACGGTCGTGGGAATCGGGGGAATTGTCGTGGCCGGACTCGCGCTGGAGTCAGCCGTCGTGTCGAGAACTCCGAAGGCAAAGAGAGCGATCACGATGGCTGCAACGGCCGCGATGAGTGCAGGGATGAGCCACTTGAAGCTCCCGCTGGCGTTGGCGTCGGATCCCCCTTCGATTGGGGGCCCGCCGGCATCGTCGGATTCGAGCGGGGATTCGGGTGGGGCCGGGGCTGGGGTCGTGAGTGACACCGTCGATGCTTCGACGGTTGCATCTCCACCAACGGCAGCAACACCCGCCATGACGGGGACGCGATCTTCGCCCCGGGCGCCGATGCGAACGTCGATCCACGGGCGACCGCATTGCGGGCACCGTGTCTGATCCGCCGGTCGGGCGGTTCCGCAATAAACGCACAGTGGGAGGTGGGTCGACGTAGACATTCGAGACAAGGATACGAACGGATGCCGGAATTCCAGGGATTTCGTACACGAACGCCGCTTCATTCGGGACCTTCTCGGCGCGGCTTGTGAGGTAACGTTCGGCATGCCGTCACCACACGAGACCGCCGATGACGGACCTACTGTCTTCGCACTTCTGCGGTGTGGAGACCGGTTAGCTGTGCAGAACCGTATCGGTCTTATCGGAAGGAACTGACATGAGCGAGCGTCGAACGCCTCTGGCAGATTGGGTGATTCCGGCGATCATCGTGGGCGTCGGCGTCGGCCTGTCCCTCGTCGTCGGGATCGTTTTCGCCCTCACTGCGAACGATCGGGTCGAGGCCTCCGGCTTGGTCTATGAGCTCGAGGCGTACACGACCTGTCTGGCCGAACACGGTGCAAACGTTCCGGTCGTCGAAGCCCGAAGAGACGGAGGATTCTCCGTCACCGTGCCCGGATCTCTCGTCGACGGTGCGGTCGATACAACGGCATGGCGTGAGGCGCACGATCAGTGCAGTGACGTGGCTTCCGACCTCTTCGGTGGACTGCTCGGAGGGCTCTCCGGCGGCCTTCTCGGGGGTCTGATGGATGACCTCCCCGACGGGATCTTGCACGACGTCTGACCCCATCTGGGACCAGATCAGCGATCCCGATCAACGGTGTCGCGGTATCCGTCGCTGCTCCGTACCCTTGGTGGGCGGAGGCGACGGCTGGATCCTGGAAGATTCGGGGTTCACAAATCGGCCCAGATGTGTGATATTGACTGTTCCCGAACTCGTGGAGCGCCTTGCGGGCTCGGGTGGGTGTATCGGATGAGGTTGGTGGAGGATCACGCGATGACAAATGGCTCGAACACGAGCAAAGCTGTCTTGAATCGAGCAGCGCGAGAGCGCGAGGAAGCGAAGGAGCGCGTCGATCGCGACACGCTCACCCGCACCCGCCGCGATCGCGATCGTTCCAAGCTCACCGATGAGCGAGGGCGACTCACGACGGACCTGGTGAGTCAGTACTTGACGGCGATCGGTGAGTACGAGTTGCTCACGGCCGAGACTGAGGTCGACTTCGCGCAGAAGATCGAAGCCGGTCAGGCCGCTCGGGATCGGCTCGACGAGGGCAATTTCAAAGGCAGAGCCGAACAGATCACGCTGCGGCGCCAGGCCCGGCGCGGACAAGAGGCCAAGGATGCGTTCCTCACGGCCAACCTTCGGCTCGTCGTCGCGAACGCTCGTCGCTACGCCAATACCTCAGGCATCGACTTTCTCGACCTTATCCAGGAAGGCAACCTCGGGTTGATTCGTGCCGTCGAGAAGTTCGACTGGCGCAAGGGATTCAAGTTCTCGACGTATGCCACGTGGTGGATTCGTCAGGCCATAACGCGGGCCATCGCCGACAAGTCCAGAACGGTCAGGATCCCGGTCCATCTTCACGACACACTCGCAGCGGTTCGCGCCGCACAGGCGAGTCTGAAGGCTGAACTTGGCCGCGACCCGAAGCCCGAAGAGATCGCCGAAGAGGCCGGCGTCGATGTCACCAAGGTCGAGTTGGCCCTCAGTGTCGCCGATACGGTCTCGCTCGAGCAGCCGATCGGTGAGGACGGCGCCCAACTCGGTGACTTCATCGAGGACGAAGAAGCGGTCGATCCGGTTCGTGTCACTGAGGAGCTGGACATCGCGAACAGTCTCCGGAAGTCAATCGAGCGCCTCCCGATGCGCGAGGGTCGCATCCTTGCACTCCGCTACGGCTTCTACGACGGCGTGCCTCGCACGCTCGAGGAGATCGGCGACGAATTCAATCTGACCCGTGAGCGGATCCGCCAACTCGAGAAGCTCGCCCTTTGCCGACTTCGCCACCCGAGCTTCGGAATCCGCGAACAGGATCTCGTCTAGAACTCCGGGGCCAGATCCGTTCGACATCGACCCCTTCTCGGTCGCTAGCCTCTCGGTTGGAGCCGTCGAAGGGATGACCCATGCGTGTCGAAGCACTCGTTAGCGGTGAGTCCGACGTGGTCGGTCCTGAGACCACGCTTGGCGACGCCGCCGCAGTCCTGATCTCACGGTCGGTCGGTGCCCTCGCCGTCGTCGACGGTCGCCGACTCGTCGGAATCGTCACAGACCGCGATCTGGTGCGGGCGGTCTCGGAGGGTGCAGATATCGAAGAGTCTGTCTCTGCGTGGATGACGGACGGTCCCGATACGGTGTCCCCCGATGCGAGCGTGTCCGAAGCTGCGGACTGGCTTCTCGAGACCGGCTACCGCCACCTGCCGGTAGCTCTCGGCGATGAGCTCCTGGGAATCGTCGACATCCGCGACGTCCTCTGGACGCTCCGAAAAGCCTAGAACCGCGTACCCAGGGTTGGTGACCTCGTATATGACGCTGTCAGCCCGCGGAATGGAGGCGAACCGACCCCCTAGAAACTGCTGTTCGATTCTGGCATGTTCCGGGCATGAACCCAGATCGAGAAGTCACTGAGATCGCCGCCCGCCAGGGTGGGGCAATCCGCTACGAACAGATTCGTGAACACGGATTCAGCAAGGGGCAGATAGAGCAGCGTGTTCGAGACGGGCGCTGGGAATCGCTCGGCCGCTTCGGCTACCAGATCATCGATATGCCGGGGGCGATGAATCTCGTGCGAGCGGCAGTGACGACACTTCCGAACGCCGTCGCATCGCACGATACCGCTGCCGAATTGCACGATCTGCCGAAGCTGCGGCGAGGGGTTGCTTCCGTGCTCGTCCACTCTCGAACGACGCACGAGTTTCCTGGAGTAGACGTACATCGGTGCCACGACCTGCTCGATGACCACATCATCGAGATCGACGGTATCCCGGCCACCACAGTTCCCCGAACGATCGTCGATCTTTCGCGATTTCTGACGATCAGACACTTGAGCGCTGTTCTCGGTTCTGCGATTGCAGAGAATCGAGTAGTTCTATCCGATGTTCAGAGTGTGGTGGATCAGGTAGCGCGCAAGGGGAAACCTGGAATCCGGAAGATCCGATGGATACTCGAAGAGCGAGAAGTCGGCCCGCGAGACGGAACACCGCTTGAGCGTATCGGTGCGGAGGTGTTGAGGAGGGGAGGGCTTCTGGAGCCCCGATTCGAGTATCCGATTCCTTGGAGCCCGGACCGGCGTTTCGATGCTGCGTATCCCGTTGCTCGGCTTGCGATCGAGTGGGACTCACGACGGTGGCATGAGTTAGCGGAGGCGTTCGCATCGGATCGGGAGCGCGATCGTCAGGCACTCCTCCACGGATGGCGGGTGGTCCGGTTCACATGGTTCGATGTGACGCGTACGCCCGATGACGTCGTGTCAACGGTGAGGCAACTCCTCCAGCAGGCTGACTCGCAGGACATGGGTCGTTCCGCGGGCTCAGGGCGTCAAATACAAGGTCGCGAACCCTGGGTATGCGGTGTGCTTCGTTCCGCGGGCTGACAGCGTCATATACAAGGTCGCGAACCCTGGGTATGCGGTGTGCTTCATTTCGCGGGCTCAGGGCGTCATATACAAGGCCTCCAACCCTGGGTATGCGGATCTAGAGGCCGAGGCGGGATCGGATCACGGCGAAGGCGTCGTCCGACTCTTCCGCGATCATGAATGAGAAGCCTTTCTGACCTGTCAGACGGCGGATCAACTCCACCGAAGCAGTCGTATTCGTTGCGATCCCCGCCACGACGTCTGGTTCGTACCCGAAGCCGGCGATGACCCCGGACACGGCGTACGGATCAGACGCGCAGAGAACGGTGCAGCGGATGTGGTCACCGAGTTCTTCGAGGACGACTTCCCCGTTGTATGCCTCAAGTGGAGAGGCGCCTGCCTCCGCCACAACGACGTCGGGTGAACGCGCCGCCACGAGGGAGAGCAGTTGCCGGAGTCTCAGTCGGTACTCCTCGGGGTCGACGGTCGTCGTCGGCAGACCAACGTCGACGAAGTCGTAGATGTCGTCGGCTCCGGCATCCCACATAGAGAGCACGTCCCGGTAGCGGCCGGCCCCGGTGAGTTTGGTGCCCACGATATTGAGGTCAAGACCTTTGAGATGGCGGATGATCCGTTTCGCAGCCGTGGTCTTGCCCGCCGACATGGATGTGCCGATGATCAGAAGCGTCGGCGCGTCGTATGCGACGTCGGGGATGGGCGGGACGAAATCGCTCATCGTCATCTTGGCCGTTCCCCGCGTCACGTGCCCCACGTATCGCAGGCTCATGAGTGGGGGTATGAGCGGCGCCAGGGAGGTGACCCGTCCGAACAACCCGGCCGCGGTCATGGCGTTGAACATGCCGTCGTCGCCGATGTCCAGCCAGTCACCGACCGCTTCGAGGGTCGCTCGCCTGCTACCCCACGCCCCCACAACGAGATCGCCTTCGACGACTTCGATCATTCGGCCGGTGCGTAGCTCGACTCGAGAGAACTCGCCGGCCCGGCCTACGACCTGCCCGACCACATAGTCGCCCGTGTCCCAGTCGCCCCGCTCCCGGGGTTCGACGGCGAAGCCCTCTTCGGCCAGATCGGAGATGCGGGTGAGCGAGGAGAAGAAGTACTTGCTCATGGGCCTCCACCGTCGATCGGTTCGATGAGCAGTTCTGCGAGCAACGCTGTGCGGGGAACGAGGTTGCGGATGTCGATGCACTCGCTCGGGGCGTGGGCCCCATCTCCGATGAAGCCGAAATGGTTCTCCCACGACACGGGGCCCGCAATGTGTTTCGGAGCGAGATCGATCGTGCCGTCAGATTCGACGGTTCCGATGATGACGAGCGGATGAACGAGATAGAAGCGGTCCCATATCGGAACCCAACAATCGAGAGCGACCGGCGTTCCGCTCATGGCTCCTCCGCTCAGAGCGTACCTGTCGGCGAACGAGCGGTCTAGAGCTGGTTGGCAGCGTCGTAGTGTGTCGCAACCGGCAACTCGCTACACCGTCAGGACATCCTTCACCACGTCGTACACCGCCGACGTTCGGAGTCGATCAACGTCGCCGAGCGCACTCTCGAGATCCCGGTCATACGGCACCGAACCCAGGAACGGCACACCGGCAGTATCCGCAAGCGACGCAACCGCCTGTTCGTTCCCCCTGCGCATGTTCTCCAGGAGCCCGATCATGGGGACGTCGAGTTCTGTGAACAGCTGCAATGCGCGACGGACGCTGTCGATGACAACTCTCGATCCGTTGCCAACCAGCAGGAACTCCAGTCTGGGCACGAGGTGGATCACGTCGAGGTTGGTGTCACCCAAACCTGGGGGCATGTCGAGCACGAGCACGTCGAGATCACCCCATCGGATGATCGCGAGCAGTTCGAGCAGGGCGCTGGTCGCAGCATCCCCACGCAGCGGAAGGGCCGCATCGCCGGAGAAGAAGGCCACAGACACCATGTGAATCCCGTGGACGAAGTGGGGGTCGATCCCGAACTCCTCGTTGGGGAAGCCACGCTCGACGCCCAGGACGACGTGGTCGCTGGGAGACGTGAAATCGAGGTCGAACAGGCCCACTCGTTTGCCCTGGTCGGCAAGAGCGAGCGCCAGCGTCGAGGCGACGACGCTCCTGCCTACGCCTCCCTTGCTGCCGGACACTCCGATAACGCGCGAGACGTCGGCGAGCCTGTCGTTGATTACGAAGGCGCGGGGGTCGATCGGCTCACCCTCGATCATCGTCGCTGCTTCCTTCGACTCGTACGAGCGTGATGCCACGGCCGGCTCGAATCTCAAAGTCCGGGCTTCCGCACGAAGGGCACCGAGCGAATGCATGGGAGAGTTCGGGGATGAAGTGAATGGCTTCGCCCTGGTCGCCGCCATCGTCGATGCCCGCTTCTTCCCGGCTGTAGTCGGTACCGCAGGAGCGGCACTGGAAGCGAACTGGCTCCCCGGAGACATCGAACGTCACGCCGGTCAAGCGGGAATCCTTGGCCGGTAGCACGGTCGTCAGAGAGAACTCGAAGAGTTCTCTCTTGATCTGCTGCAATTCGCCGACCTTGACGACGATGCTGTCGATTCGGTCTATGCCGGCCTCGTCGGCAGCCGTCAGGGCTGCCTTCAGGACGGAATCTGCGAGGGCTAGCTCATGCATCTGTACGTTCCTCTCCGGAGGCGGAGGGTACAAGGCGACGTGTTCCATGAGGAAGTAGGAAGTAGAAGGATGCGGGGTCGTGGTCTTGCAACTTGAAGCTTGTAGCTAGCGGCTACCGGGTGTCCAGATCCTGATGGGCTCCGGTCCGGATGTGACATGCCGCCAGGTGTTCGTCGGAGCCGTTGGCGGGCAGCAGATCCGGGACTTCGACATCGCAGATCCCTGCCTGAGCGATCGAGCATCGGGGGTGGAAGTGGCAACCCGGCGGAGAGTTGATGGGAGAGGGGACGTCACCCTGGAGGATCACCCGATTGCGCGGACGATCGGGATCCGGTATCGGGATCGCCGATAGCAACGCCTCGGTGTAGGGGTGAACGGGGTTGGCGTAGAGACGATCGCGGTCCGTGAATTCGACGATGCGTCCGAGGTACATCACGGCTACACGATCCGAGATGTGCTCGACCACACCGAGGTTGTGAGCGATGAACAACAGCGTCAAATTGAGTTCCTGTTGCAGCTCCTTGAGAAGGTTGAGAACCTGAGCCTGCACTGACACGTCGAGTGCCGACACTGGTTCATCGGCGACCAGGAACTCCGGCTCCAGGACCAAGGCACGAGCGAGGCCGATGCGCTGACGTTGACCACCCGAGAATTCATGCGGGTACCGGCCGGCATGGCTCGGCTCGAGGCCGACGAGATCGAGCATTCGATTGACTCGATCCCGACGTTCCTGGCGATTCCCCACCCCGTGCAACCGGAGGCCCTCAGCGATCGAGTCACCGACCTGAGTCCTTGGATCGAGCGAAGAGAACGGATCCTGGAAGATGATCTGGACCTTTCGGCGGAACGGTTTGATGTCACTTCCCTTGACGTGAGTGACGTCTTGACCCTCGAACGTGATCGATCCCGAGGTTGGCTCGAGGAGTCGGACCAGCATTCTGCCGAGCGTCGTCTTGCCACATCCGGATTCTCCGACGAGTCCGATCGACTCGCCCTTCTTGATGTCGAGGTTCACACCATCCACCGCGTCAACGGTGCCAGTCTGTCGTTGCAGGATGCCGGTCCTGACCGGGAACTGCTTCACCAGGTCCTTGACCTCGACGAGGCGTTCACTCATCTGGGTCCCCTTCCGAGTAGAGCCAACACCGAACTTGGTGGCCCGGCGCATGCTCGATCAGTTGAGGTTCCTGTTTGAGACAGATATCGAGGTTGTTGTCGACCCGAGCAGAACATCTGTCGGCGAACCGGCATCCGGGGGGCAGGTCGATGAGGGATGGCACGATGCCGGGGATCGTGTCGAGTGTCTCAACGGGTGCGCCGAGAACCGGGATTGATCCGATCAGACCCCTCGTGTACGGGTGTAGCGGGTTCTTGAAGATCGTGCGAACGTCCGTCTGTTCCACAATCTCACCTGCGTACATCACAGCTACCCGGTCGGCCATCTCGGCGACCACTCCGAGGTCATGCGTGATGAGGAGGACTGCGGTAGCCGAAGTGCCTTGAAGATCTCGGATCAGATCGAGAATCTGGGCCTGGATGGTCACGTCTAGCGCCGTCGTAGGCTCGTCGGCGATGAGCAGTTCCGGCTCGCACGAGAGCGCCATCGCGATCATCACTCGCTGTCCCATCCCGCCGGACAGTTCGTGGGGATAGGCCTTCGCCCGCGACTCCGGATCGGGGATGCCGACCTGGGTGAGCATCTCGATGGTCCTCTCCTGCTCAACGTTCTTGGACCAATCCCGATGGAGCTTGTAGACCTCTCTGATCTGAACGCCAGCCCGCTGTACGGGATTGAGGGCCGATCCCGGCTGCTGGAAGATCATCGAAATGTGCTCGCCGCGCAGGCGTCGCAGCTCGTCTTCCTTCATCGACACGATGTTCCGACCGTCGAAGAGGATCTCGCCTGCGACGATTTCACCCGGGTGGGGAATCAGTCCCATGATCGAGAGGGACGTGACCGACTTGCCGCATCCTGATTCTCCGACGAGCCCCAAGACTTCGCCCCGATTGATCTTCAGAGACACTTCGTCCACCGCCTTGACGACGCCGTCGCGTGTGTCGAAGTGTGTCTTCAGACCATTGATCTCCAGCAGCAGATCGCCAGAGGTCCCGCGTTTCGGAGGCAGCGGCGTGACGTTCTCAGACGGTGGCTTCCTGGAGGTCATCGGTTCAGCGTGGGGTCGAGGGCATCCCGCAGTCCGTCACCCATGAGGTTGAAACCGAGGACCGTGATCATGATGGCGAGACCGGGGAAGAAGACGAGGTGTGGGGCGGTGAAGAGTTGGTTCCTTTCGGATGCCAGCATCGAGCCCCATTCGGCCATCGGCGGCTGCGCTCCCAACCCGAGGAACGAGAGGCCGGCAGCCTCCAAGATTGCCGTAGCGACACCGAGTGTGGCGAGGACGACCAGCGGCGTCAGAGCGTTCGGGATCACCCGGCGAAGCAACAGTTGAGTCGATGAAGCTCCGAGAGCCCGCGACGCTGATACGAAGTCGCTCTCTTTGATCGAGAGCACTTGTGCTCGCATCACGCGGGCGTACCCCGGAATGGTGACGATGGCGATGGCGATCAGCGCATTCCGCAAACCAGGCCCGAGGACGGCAACGATGGCGATTGCCAACAAGAGAGACGGGAAGCCCAGAACCACGTCCATCACGCGCATGATCACATTGTCGAGCCACCCTCCCGTGAAGCCCGCGATCGCCCCGAAGGCACTGCCGACGAGCAAAGCGATGGTGACGGTAAAGAAACCGAGAGTGAGGCTGACCCGGGCTCCGTAGATGACCCGTGAGAACTCGTCCCGCACGTTGCCGTCAGTCCCCATGACGTGTTGAGGTATCTCTTCTGAACAACCGAAGGCGTGGACACACGGCGAATCGCGCGGTCCCACGTCCTCTTTGCCGATGAGTATTTCGTTCGGTGGATATGGCGCAAGGATCGGGGCGAAGACGGCCATGAGGACGAGCAGCGACACGATGGTGAGGCCGATCATTCCCGACTTGCGGCCGCGGAAGCGACTCAGGGTGAGTTTCCACTGGCTCGACGGTTTGTCGCGCAGCAGGTCGCCGGATCCGGTGACGTTCTCCAGGGCGGCGAGATCCTTGCGGCGGGTCATGCAACGCTCATTTGATGCGAATCCTCGGGTCGAGGTAGCCGTAGGAGAGGTCGACGAGCAGGTTCACCATGACATAGCCAGCTGCGATGACCACGGTGAAGCCTTGTACCACGGCGTAGTCACGCCCTGTGATGGCGTCAAAGAGGGCTCGTCCCACTCCGGCGAGTCCGAACACGGTCTCGGTGAGCACCGCGCCGCCAAGGAGGGCACCGAGTGAGAGACCGATGATGGTGACGACGGGAAGGAGTGAGTTACGGAGAGCGTGATGGCGTACGACGCGAGTCTCTGTCGCTCCCTTGGCCCTGGCCGTTCTGATGTAGTCCTTGCTCATCACTTCGAGCAGCGAACTTCGGGTGATTCTGGCGATGATCGCCAGCGGGATGGTGGCGAGGGCGATCGCCGGCAGGATCATGTGCTTGATCGAATCCCAGAACACTTCCCAGTTCAGTGTGATCAGAGCATTGAAGATGTAGAAGTTCCCGACAAACTCGTGGAACGTTGCCCAGAATCCCTCTTCGTTGAGATCCCATCCCCACACTTCGTAGTAGGGGACGGAGAACACGCCTGCAGTTATCCGACCCGATGGAGGTAACGCAAACGGGGTGTCCTTCAAGACGAGGGCGAACAAGTATGCGAGCATGAGGCCCAGCCAGAAGACGGGCATTGAGACACCAACGTTGGCGAAGGCCATCGTCGCACTGTCGATCGCAGTGTTATGTCTGCGGGCGGCGATGATCCCCATCGGGACACCGACGACGACAGCGATGACGAGAGAGGAGAACGCCAGCTCGATTGTGAGTGGGAGCCGCTCGATGAGCAACTGGTTCACCGGCCGGGAGAAGCGGACCGACTCGCCGAGGTTGAACGTCACCACGTTCTTCATGTAGATGCTGAGTTGGACCCAGATCGGTTCGTTGAGACCGTTGGCCTCATCGAACCGCTCACACGCCTCTTCTGTGGCGCGCTCGCCGAGCATCGATGAACACGGATCGCCGGGGATCGCACGCATGAGGAAGAACACCACGATGATGATCCCGAGGAGCACCGGGATGGCGAGGAGCGTGCGGCGTGTGATGAATCCAAGCATTGAGTGTGACGCAGCGTAGAGGCGAGCGGGGGAGGCGTTGCCGCCTCCCCCGTCTCTCTACGGTCGTTGTTGCAGAGGGCCTACTCCGATGGAGCGTTGATCAGGCCGTTCCACAGGTAGTCGTAGTAGTCGAACGTGCCGCTGTTGCCGGTGTGCATCGGGCTCGAAGCATCGAGACCCGCCGTGAGCGACACGATGACGTCGTTGGCATCGAGCGTAGAACC
>CAXMQQ010000037.1:0-6471 GCA_964195545.1 uncultured Acidimicrobiia bacterium
CCCCGGCGTCGCCGTCGCGGGTCCAGGTCTGGTCGAGCCGGGTCAGTCTGGGGCGGCGGCACCGAGACCCGGCGGTCCTCTCGAGAGGGCGCCATCGGTGCGCAGGATGTCGTGCATATCTGTGGCGAAGTCGCGCGACCCTGCCGCGCGCGGTGCACAATTGGGTGCGGTGTCGCGGATCGACCCACGATTCGTGAACTTGTTGAGAGCACACGTATCACCTCGCAGCTTCCTCGGAGGGACACCTCGGATAGTTGGGGATTGGCTCCGGGGACGGACACAGGACATTCCCGGTTTAGGCCACGTCCAGTTGACACTGTCCACTCTCTTGTGAGCGGCACGCCTATTGTCGCGACGGCAATGCACCACGACCAAGGAGCCCTGTCCATGGAAGTTGCGCTCATCGGCTTGGGAAACATGGGTTCGCGCATTGCCCAGTGCATTCTTGACGGCGGATTTGACCTGACGGTGTGGAATCGCACTGCGTCAAAGATGGAGCCGCTGGTCGCGAATGGCGCGAAACCAAGTGCATCGGCCAAAGCAGCGGTCACAGGCGTCGATGTCATCGTGACGAGTCTCATGGATGACAAGTCCATCGGGGAAACGCTGCGGGCGACTGACGGCATTCTGGCCGGCATGAAGCAAGGCGCGGTGCACGTCTGCGTGACGACCATCTCACCAAGCTACGCCGACGAACTCGCTCAGATGCATCTCGAGCACGGCAGCTACTACGTGTCCGGGCCGGTGATCGGTCGCCCCCATGCTGCGGCGAGCTGTGAACTGACGTCCGTCTTGGCGGGTGACCCGAAGGCTGTGGCGATCGCCACTCCGGTGTGTCGCGCGTATTCGAAAGCGGTTCTCGCCATCTCTGAGTCTCAGCGGATCGCCAACTCCATGAAGCTGTGCGTCAACTACAGCGTGATCTCCATCATTGAGACGATCAGCGAGACCTATGTGTTGGCGGAGAAGTGCGGCGTTCCGATTGAACACATCCGAGACTTCTTTCAGGAGGAGCTCTTCGCCCACCCGGCTCTGAAGGAGTACTCCGAGAAGCTGCGGAGCCGAGATTTCGGCGGGCGCGGCGGTTTCGTCATGACGGGTGGCCTCAAGGACGTCCAGCTGATGCTTGCCAGTGCGGAGAACGCGGGTGTGAGCCTGGACATCGGGGAGGTCGCGGAGCGGAAACTCCAGGCGGGAATAGCGGCGGGCATGGGCGAGGCCGACTGGAGTGCTATCTATGAGATCACCCGCCGCGAAGCTGGGTTGCCGTAGAGCGTTGGATTGTCGCGGCATTCCATCGCGTGTTCGCTCGTTGTGGGATGTCGGTGGCGACGTCGGCCTATTCGAGTTGGGGAGGAATCTGGTCGGGTCCACTGGAGACCGTCGAGAGGAGCAGGAATCGTGTCGTTGACAAGCTTCGTTCCTACCCCAGAGTTCGGGGAATACAAGGAACGTTTCAAGGAACACTACGAACTCGAGCGTCGCGATGACGGCGTCATTCTGGCTCGAGGGCATACCCGCGGAGGGTCCATGCAGCTGAGCGTGGAGAACCACCGCGCCGTTGGTCAACTGTTCAAGACAATCGGGTCTGACCCCGAGAATGAAATCATGATCTTCACCGGCACGGGGGAGGATTTCATGATGGATGTTGATCCTGAAGGCTTCGCACTCGAAGAGAAGGACCTCCAGTATTGGGCATACGAGCACGCGTACAAGGACGGCAGGATCAACGTCAGTTCTCTGATCAATGATCTGGAGATTCCGACCATTGGCATACTCAACGGTTGCGGCTTCCACAGCGAGATTCCCTTGATGTGCGATATCACGCTCATGGCCGATGACGCCGTTCTCTACGATCTGCACTACGACATCGGTTCGGTCCCCGGCGACGGTATCCACAGCTGTTTCGAAGAACTGCTCGGTGTCAAACGCGCCGCCTATGCCCTGTTGACCGGAGAGGCAATCGACGCCAAGACCGCGCTCAAATATGGCATGGTCAACGAGGTGCTACCCAAGGACGAACTCGTTGACCGCGCGTATCAGATTGCAGACCACATCATGACGCAGCCTCGCACGACGCGCCGCCTGACCACGCAGATCATCAGGCGGCCCTGGCGCCAGAGGATCAGCAATGATCTCGATGGGGGCTTCGGCATCCAGATGTTTGGGCATCTCGCCAAGCAGAAGGCCGTGCACACACAGAATCATGTCGCCGCTCAGGGCGCCTACGTGAAACAGGGGAAGAAGAACAATTTTGACTGAGCGCAACCCGGCAGACCCCCGCGGAGCGTGGTTGTCGAGGATCCGTCCCGGATCTGTCAGGATTCGCACCAACCGAGAGGAGCCAAACAATCGTTGATCTCACAGTGATTCTGACGGCGAAGGACCTCGCCCAGGTACCGGAGTTGCGCGAGCTGTTGACGAAGCAGGTGGTGATGTCGCGAGAGGAACCTGGATGCGTGCGTTTCGAGGCACTCGAATCTCAGACGGTCCCGGGTACGTTCATAGTGGTAGAACGATGGGAATCTGAAGCGGCGCTGGATGTCCATCGCGAGGCTGAAGCCATCACCACTGTGTACTTGCCGCGCATCATGCCGCTCGTCGATCGAGTCCTCCACGTGGTTTCGGTGCTACCGGGCACGTGAAGCTCTGGGTAGGTGATGGCGTCCGGGGCGCCCCCTGTGTCACTCGTGAGTGAAGCGGGTTTTCGCTGCCCGGCGACGGATGGTGACATCGATAGTCGGCCGTCATGTCGCAACCCGAGGGATGCGTCACAAAGTTTCCTTGAGATCACGGGTGCCACGAGCGACCGGATCAAGATGTGCACGGGCGCCCGCGGGTGGCTAGGGATTGTGGCGGTCGTCACAGTTGGGGCAGACCAGGGTGGCGCCGTGTCGGACCCGTTGTGAGTTGCAGATTCCGCATCGGTGGCCGGGCCTGGCGGTCCGTGCTGGTTCGTTTGCCGATCGCCCGTCGACGGGCATCCTGCGCCGTTGGGGGTTGGTGAGGTGCTCTACCGTTTGAGCTGCACCGACACCGAAGGTGAGTGTCACGATTCCGAGTGACGCGATCGTGACACTGAACTCGGCGAGTCCGCCGGTGTGCGTCCCAATCCGGTAGGAGACGGCGGCGATCGCGATGCCGGTGAGCCCGATACAGATGATTTGGATCGAGTTGGGTGCGAATCGGTCAGCCATGTCGACGCTCCTTTTTTCGAGCGTCGCGGGCGTCACACCAGTATCACGACGACACATTACGACGGCGCAAGCCTGGATCCCCAGGTTTGACGTGACCGTGGCCGGTCCCGTGTCGGACTCATCGGCGGGGTACGCTCGCCGTAGAACACAGCCGAAGATTCGGGAGATACGGGAGTTGGTCCCATGGTCGATGGCCAGACGAAACCGAGAGGAGTACCTGCGGTATTCCAGAGCGAGTGGGTCGAACTCGGCCCCATGGGCCGTACGGTGCTTGTTGCCCTTGCGGTGTCTGGAGTCGTCGCGGTGTTGCTCGCCGTCGCGATCCCGCATCAGGTGAAGCACGATCTGATCGACGGCGAGACTCGGTCCCTAGTCCGGATCGCCGGTGATATGGCCGAAACGGGTGTCATCCCTCCCAGGGCGGATGATCCCGTTGCCCTAGCCGTTCTCGACGAAGCTGTGCGGGCTAGCCTCCTCGGCTCCGACACGGTGAGGGTCAAGGTCTGGTCACCCGACGGGACCATTGTCTACTCGGACGAGTCCGATTTGATCGGCGTGACATTCCCTCTCACGGAGGACCGAGTCGACGCGTTCAACGGGCACCCGCGAGTCGACGATCCAGATCTCTCCTTGCTCGAGAACGTCTACGAACGTACCCTCCCGCCGGTTCGAGAGTTCTACATCCCAGTCGCGAACGAGACCGGCTCTGTGGTCTCGGTGTTCGAGGTGTACCGCCTGGCGGACCCGATCGAAACGACCGTCAGCAACATCCAGCGCTACGTATGGGCCAGTATCGCGATCGGTATCGGTTTGCTGTCGCTGTTCCTCGTGACGCTCATCGTTATCAACGGCAAGGCGCTTGAGCGCAGACGCCGTCTCGCCGAGAAACTGTTCAGCGATCTTGTACAGGCCCAGGCGGAGGAACGCGCCCGGATCATCGGATCCCTTCACGATGACATCGGCCAGTCCCTGTATCGCATTCACTACGGCCTCGAAGACACACGCTCGCGTATCGATAGCAGTGATCCGATCGCAGCGGACCTAGCTCGTCTCGGGGCGCTTGTCGGCGACGTCGACAGCGCGCTCCGAGCAGAACTACGCCTGTTGCAGTACGGGACAGGGGAAGAACTCTCTCTGGGGTCTGCTCTCGATGAGCTCGTGGAAGTCACAGAGATGGAGACCGATCTGACGGTGACTGTGACCGTCGATACGGACTGGGTGCTCTCGCCGTCCAGTCGGGTGGCGCTCTTCCGCGCTGCTCGCGAAGCGTTAACGAACGTTCGGAAGCATGCCCTTGCGACAACCGTCGACATCCGGATGTATCGCAACGGCAAGCGGGTCAAGCTCGACGTGATTGACGATGGCATCGGGATCATCCATGACGAGGGTCTCGGCTTGACGACGACTCGCGAGCGACTCGAGTCGATCGGCGGCGGTCTCAAGATCAAGAACGGACGGAACGGCGGAACCCGATTCGTAGCGTGGCTACCGGCCGGTGAAAGCGAGGTGCAGCCGTGAGAGTGATCATCGCTGACGATCACCGCATCGTTCGTGAGGGCATTGCGATGCTTCTCGCGCCGGAGGTAGATGTCGAACTCGTGGGTGAAGCGTCGAGCGGGGAGGAGCTCCTCGAGTTGCTCGAGACGCCCGAGGTCGACGTCGTGCTCCTCGATGTGCGCATGCCTGGCAAGGGTGGCCTTGAAGTTCTCGAGGAACTCCAAAACAGAGATGATGCCCCGAGTGTTGTTGTTCTCTCGATGCACGATGACCCGTCGTATGTGAAACGTGCGATCGAACTGGGGGCCTCCGGTTATCTGCTCAAGTCCGTCGGCAAAGAAGAGCTGCTCCGGGCGCTGGGTGTCGTCGTCACCGGCGGTTCATACATCCAGGGAGAGATCACCGCACCACTGATCGCGCGGATGGTCGATCCGACGAGCGGTGGGTCGGTCGCGGAGCTGAGCCTCCGCGACATCGAGATGCTTCGGATGCTCGCCGGTGGCCTTGACAACCGGAGTGTGGCCCGGCGTCTCGGTGTATCCGAGGCCTCGGCAAAGGCGCGACTGCGCGCCATCTACTCCCGGCTCGGCGTCAAGCGGCGTTCCGAAGCGGTAGCCGTGGCCCTCCGACTCGGCATCATCACCTGAACACGCATAGGGCCGAAAGGCCCTAGTTCCGTATCGAATGGTCACGAATGCGACTGTCCCAACGATCCCAGGCAGGGACCGTTAGCCCGATGAACCGAAGTCCGGTTTTCTATACGGTGACTCTGAGATGAGATGCGCTCGCCGCGCCGGTTGTGGCGGGCCGATCACCGAGGAGGTGAACCGTGAGAGGCAGATTGTTCCCAGCCATTGCCGTTCTCGTTTTGGTCGCTGCTGCCTGTACGAGCAGCGATTCGGACGACACGACGACAACCACGACCGCAGCAGCGACGACGACGATTGCGACGACGACGACGATTGCGACGACAACGACGATTGCGACGACAACGACGGCAGCTACTGAGACGACGACCACGGAAGCGCCCCCGCCGCCCGAGGAAGAGGCGATGCGTTCGTTGGATGCTCCGGTTGCGGCGATCACGGTGGATGGTGATGGGTCGGATTGGGGTGACGTTGTCGGGTTGGCGTTGACGCTCGAGCCGATCGTGGCTGAGGCGGGCGAGCCGATCGATGACAGGGACGTGACGATCAAGATGGCTCATGACGACGAGTTCGTCTATGCGCTCTTCACGGTCGTCGACGATTACAGCTGGAGCGCGGACGATCCGCATCTGTCGGCTTCGCCTGCGTTGATGTTCCCGGTGTCGGCCGGTGGCCCGCACATGGGTGCCGACGACGAAGTGGGCGAGAACTCCACGGGGATGGTCGACATTTGGCATTGGGAGCTCGAGTGTGCTGCCGGTGAAGCCTCTGGTGGCGGCGCTGGTCATCCTGCCGGAGACGGCAAGGACCCGGGCAACGATTCGGCGTGCAACTACGACGACGAGTGGGCGACCGACGCTGAGACTCGTGAGGACGACAACTCCGCGACGGGTGAGAACAGCCTGTTGGGTGTGTGGACGCACAGCAATCCGGTAGCGGATGGTGTCGGTGTCTGGACCTTCGAGATGTCTCGTCCGCTCCAGACCGGTGACGAGCAAGACGGCCAGTTCGCGGTCGGTGAGTCGACGCTGTTGGCGTTGGCGTACTGGGACGCGGACTTCGGGCCGGATGGTTGGAGTGACGACACACACGTCCAGTCCTCCAACCAGGGCTGGATCCAAATCAACCTC
>CAXMQQ010000038.1:0-32292 GCA_964195545.1 uncultured Acidimicrobiia bacterium
TTCTACAAGAACAACGAACTGGCCGGATACTGCGGTGTGTTGCATGCGCTGCAACTGAAAGGCATCGACGGCCACTACGGCGATCAACGCAAGGCAATCATCATTGGCTTTGGCGCGGTGAGCAGGGGGGCTATCTACGCACTCAAGGCACGCGGGTTCAGGGATATCACGATCTGTATCCAGCGCCCCGATCACGAGGTGCGGGAGGAGGTGCTTGATTGCCACTACGTCCGCATCCGACCGAGCGTCGGGGGTGATGCACGCCAGTTGGTGGTGGAGCACGACGGCTCCGAGCGACCGTTTCTCGACCTGATTGGCGAGGCCGACATCATCGTGAACGGGATCTTTCAAAACCCTGAACAACCTTTGATGTTCGTCACTGAGGATGAGATACCTCGCCTTAGGCAGGGGTGCGTCATCGTCGATGTCAGCTGCGATGAGGGGATGGGATTCTCCTTTGCCAAGCCGACCACGTTCGATGATCCGATGTTCAAAGTCGGGCTGATCGACTACTACGCGGTGGATCACACGCCCAGCTACCTGTGGGAGAGCGCATCCCGTTCGATCTCAGGAGCCCTGCTCGCTCACCTGCCAACCGTGTTGGCCGGTCGCGAGGCCTGGCGCGAACAGGAGACGATTCGGCGCGCTGTTGTGATCGACGAAGGTGTGATCCTGAAGCCAGACATCCTGTCGTTCCAGGGGCGCCAACCACAATATCCGCACGAGCCCCTCGCTGTGGCACTGTCCTGAACGGAGGCGCCAAAACAGCACGGCCGCCTGCTTCCGGGGCCGCCCATATCCGGCCGGGTGTCATGATGTGGTTGGTGTTGCACGCCCCGGTCGGGCGGTGAGATTCCGGTCTTCTGCGCCGCCCATAGGTGCCGATATGGGCGGCTCAGGTCTCCTTCCTCTAGCGACTCTGGCGTTCTGTGTTGATAATGCGGAAGCGAGTGGCGGGTCACGGCGACGGAAGGTGCTGATCATTTCATACAAGAAGACCGCGAGAGTCGTCGGGGTCCTCTTCATCATTGCGACTGTGGCGGGTGCCGCCAGTGCCGCTGTCTTGGGATCGATTCTTGAGGCTGATGGGCTCCTCGTAGATGTTGCAGCGAATGAAGCCAGGGTGCTCCTTGCAGTGTTCCTAGATCTTGTTCTGGTCGGTGCGGTTGTTGCCATTCCCGTCGTGATGTTTCCCGTCCTGCGGAGGCACTCGGAGGGGGTTGCTCGCGGGTATTTCGCAGCCAGGATGGTTGAAGGCATGATCATCATGGCCGGTGCCGTCGCGTTGCTGACGCTGGTTACGGTCAGCCAGGAGTCCGCTGACCTCGGCGGTGGCGGTTCGGTCTTTGGGGCCACCGGGGCCTTCTTGCTGGCAGTGCGTGAGTGGACTGATCTGATTGGCACGCAACTCGTCTTCGGTGTGACGGCCCTGATCTTGAATCTCTCTATGTTCCGATCGTTGCTCGTTCCCCGATTCCTCTCGATCTGGGGCCTCATCGGAGCGTCCCTCGCCGTTGTATCGAGTCTGTCGAGCATGTTCCTTGGCCTCGACCCGTTCTCGGCGACATCGGTCGCTCTCTTCCTCCCGATCGCGATACAGGTGATGTTCATGGCGGGATGGTTCATCGTGAAGGGATTCAATCTGTCGGCAACGGGCGCAGAGTCTGCTTGAAACGACACCAGCGACGGCCCGGACCGTGTAGGCGTCGTCGAGTAGCGAGAGAAGCGACCGGCTACCAAGCGCCTTGTGGCGCGAAATCGGAAGGACAGAGACCATGAGGGATGAGAACCCAGATGGATCGGGTCTGGTAGATCCGAAGGTGAGCATTCGGATACTGCTCGCTGCGTTCTGGACAGGCCATTTCCTGCTGTGGACATTCGGTGACATGTTCAGCCTGGCCCAGGAGATGGGCGAACCGGTAACCAGTACTTTGATCCTCTTCGTTGCGCCAACGACTGCACTCGTCCAGGCCCTGATGATCGTCACGTGTTTGGTGGCGCGACCCGTCTACGCCCGGTGGGCCAACATGATCCTGGCTTCCGTGTACTTGCTGTTCAACATCGGATTCTTCGTCGACGCCACCCAAGGCTGGGAGTACTACCTGGGCATCGGCTACGTGCTGTTCACCCTGCTGATCCTCTGGCATGCCTACAAGTGGCCCTCGAACAAGTAGGCCGCCCATAACCGGCTGGGAGGGATGATGTGGTTGGCGTTGCACGCCCCGGTTGGGTGGTGGATCTCCGGTTGAGCTGATTCCAGCGGCTCGGTTGGATCCCGTTCCGCCGTCCCGGTGGCGTGTGCCACCCCTTCTGCCTGAAGCGAGAGAAAGGGGCAGCCATGTCAATATGGATGGCTGGGCCCGTGACTTCGTCGAACCAGAAATCTTCAGGATCGAAGCCGCCACGGGGCCATTGCCTGGTCGGGCGACTGGGCAATCCTGAGCATCGTCGCTGGGCTACACCACCCGCCGGGTAGCGTCGCTGCTGCTGCTGCTGCTGCTGCTGCTGCCGGGCGGGGTTCGGTCGGCCGGTTCCTGGGGGAGTGGGCTGCCAGGACCATCACTGCGCTGATCAGGTGTCTCGGACACGCCCAACCCCACACCAACCCCACAAGGGCGAGAAACGGTGCGCCTCTTCTGGCTATCGACTGGCCTACTGGTAGATGCCAGCAATGGTTTGGGCGACTACCTCCTGTCGGTTCGTTGGGTTGAGTTCGTGGGCGTAGTCGTTGTTGAGGGTCTGTAGGTCGTGGCCGAGGTGTGCAGCAACGTGGATGGGTGGCACCCCGTTGAGGAGCAACAGGGACCCGTTGGTGTGCCGTAACCCGTGCAGGGATGGTCCCGGTGGCAGCCCAGCATGCATCCACTCTCGTCGGAACCCCTGCGTGATCAGGTCCGGGTTCAGTGGCCTGCCGGTTCCGTCGGCTCGGAACACGAAGTCGTGGCCGAGTGGTTCAGGCTGGTAGGCGGCACCGGCGGCGGCCCGTTCTTCGAGCATCCGTATTCGGTGGCGGCGTAGTTGTCGGATCGTGTCCGGGTCGAGGCCGATGGTCCGGTACCCGTTGCGAGACTTCGGCCCCTTTGAGTAGAGCGTCCCGTTGTCGTTCTGGATGGTCTGCTTGATGCTGATCGTCCCGGCGTCGAAGTCGACATCGGGCCACGCCAACCCGATGACCTCTCCCCGTCGTACCCCGGTGGTCGCTGCGATCCTCCACATGACGGCGTGACGAGTCCCGTATGGGCCGTCACAGGACGTGACGTGCTCAACAAAGGCATCTACCTGTTCGACGGTCGGGTACACGCCGGGTTTCCGGTCCCTCACCTGGGGCCGGTACCGTTTCGGAAGCTTTGCCGGGTTCTCCTTCAAGTCGGAGTCAGCGAGGGCACGATGCAGCGTCCGGTGCACCTTCTGCACGGTCCTATCCCCAACGCCGGTGGCTTTGATGTCCAGGAGCCAGCGGTGCAACATCGGAGTGGTGAGTTCCCCGATGCGTCGCCTTCCGAGATGCGGCACGATGTGACATCGCACCACCGTCTCGTAATCCCGTTGGGTCGCCAACGCGATCTTGCCGACCACACGTTCTCGTTCAAGCAGTTCGAGCCACTCGGCGAGGTACTGGTCGAGACGGACCTGCCGCTGCTCGACTTCGGGGAGCGAGAACACGCCGTCTGCTTGGTTGACGTTGTAGTCGAGTCGTGCACGTTCGGCTTCCTGACGGGTCTTGAACGTCCCGAGGCTCGGCCGCCGGTACCGGTTCCGTTTACGGTCCCATGTTGGTTCGGCGAGCACGGTGAACGTGCCGTTCGCGCGCTCGAAGATCGTTCCTCTGATTTCGGCCATGATGGCCTCCCTTCCGTTCGATGTCGGTCGGGAGAGCGCCCTACCCCTGGTGCTATCGGGCAACTTCGGTTGCTCGACGGTTGCAGCATGCCACCTATTCGGGCCTGCTACTAGCGACCACTTTTGTCGCTGAGCGGCACCCTGTAAGGGTTTCAGCAGGTCACAGACCTCTGTGCCGTGACTTCTGATCCGCAGGTTGCACGTTCGAGTCGTGCCGGGGGTGCGCACGAAACGTTGACGGTCAAGCGTTCGGCGCTGCGCGACCGAAGGGGTTTCGTGACCTCGCCGGTACCGGCACTTTCGCGTGCTGTGATTAGTCCCGCCTATCAGTATCCGGGGTGGCGCGACATGGAACACTTCGAACTCAATACGGTCATCCACCGACTTCAGCGGTTAAGTTCGCTAGCTGTCGTCTACTGCGTCGGCGGCGACCGGTTCCTTTCCGCCCTGATCGAGGCGGAAGGGCGGATACTGGTCGGTCATCAGGCACACGTACGCACCCACCCGCATCACCCATCGGTTGAGGCCGATGACGAAGTCGAAGAGCGGCTGGGGGTAGCGACCCGTGAACAGGAGAATCACTACGGCAACGAGCACGAGCGCTCCGATCAAGCCTCCAGCCCATATCGGACCACCCCACCAGCGGTCCGTGCCCCAGGCGAGCGTCCCGCCCACCATCACACCGACGATGATGTAGTGCGGGATGGCCAGAAGCCACGACTTCACGAGCACGAGCCCGCGGGAGAGACGCTCCGGATACTCGACGTCGAAACGTGCCGGGTAGTCGGGTACGTCATCAAGGGTGAATGGCGGATACCGGTCAGTTCCGAGACCACCGGCGCCCGCGTAGTAGCCGACGCGCCACGTCCAGCGCATCACGCCGACGTTGAATCGGAAGAGCCCTTCGGGATAGCGTCCGGTGAACAGGATGGCCCACCACGCGATGAACGTCAGAATGAGGAACGCGATCCAGAGAAACGCAAGCACCACGAAGTGCGGAATCGCAAGGAACCACTTGACGAGCCAGAGCCACTGAGAGAGAGGGGCATCGATCGCCGCTTCGACCCGCACCGGTTCCGGGAGTCGGGGAAGTGCAGACGACGCCTCGCGCTCAGCGATCTCGGAGCTGCGTCCGGCCATCGCTGCGACGACGACGATCACGACCGCGATCACGAACAGGACTAGCCCGATCACCACCAGCGCTACGCCGAGCGGAAGTATCAACCCGGACTTCGCGCCGACCGAGACATCGGCGGCCACGCCGGGGGAGCCGTCGGCGTTCATCAGAACGATGACCCACGTGCCTTCAGTGACATCCCACACGAGCTCCTGCGGCCCCGACCCCGCCGTCTCCACGACCCAGAAGTCCTGATCCACAGGCGGCTCGATGGTGCCGCTTCCAGGAATGTTGCGGTACTCGACCGCTTGACCGGGAGATACCTCGCGCACCTCGTCGTGGGCGACCGAACCCAAGTACGCCTCGACATCCGACTGGCTGCCGACACCGAGGAACACATCGTCCCCGAACCCGACTACTCGGAAGCGGACGGAGAAGTCGACGAAATCCCACAGCCGGTCCGGCGGCGCCGGGTCGGCGGCCAGATCGGCCTCTTCCGTCGTGACCGCGACCGTCGGCGTACCGAATCGCTTCGCCGCCGTATCGAAGTAACCATCATCTTCAGCCGTGAGCACGTACCCGATGGTCAGGAATGCTCCACCGACAAGCAACCCGATCGCGACCAGTCCGACGAGGACACCCGCGATCACTGCAACGATTCGTCCCACGCTCACATTCTCACCCTTCTGGTACCCGGCCTCCCACCCTAGCCTCGCTTCGCGGACGACGCCCAGAATCGAAAGTCACGGCGCCGCACCTGCGAAAGCCGTCCTGCCTGCTCTGGTCGGTAGGGGGCTGGCCGTGTTCCTCGGATTCCGCCGTACACAAGGATTGGGAAGACCACGTGATTGGAGTTGATCCCTTCAGGGCGACCCGCGCTGCGGTCGATCTCGACGACGAGAATGTGATTTGCGAGTTCACGCTGCGGGCGTCGAGGATCCGATTGATGGGTTCGGCCCGGGCCCGGACGAACGATCTGACCGATGCTCAGTCCAGTTCGGCGAGGTTGATGAGACCACCGTTCGTGGGTGTGAATCCAGCAGCTTCGAAGTAGAACGGTCGTAGGTTGTCATCGAAGTCCACATGCAGCCGCTCGCACCTTGCCGCCTTCGCTTGATCACGGGCCATTTCGATGAGACGCACGCCTATTCCACGGTGCCGAGACTCGGTGGAGACCATCTCGTCCTGAAACCACGCATGCACAAGACCATCCCAGACGACGTTGACGAAGCCGACGAGACTCTCCCCATCTCGGGCGGTCACCCATCCGAGGCTGTGTTCGTTGACGAGTGTCTGCCAATCGTCTTCGAGTCTGCGGTGCTGGTGTGTCCGAGCTCCCGGAGAAAGGGCGATTTCCTCCGTTTGCCCAGCGGCGAGGCTTGCGGGAACCACGGTGGCCTGAACGAAGTGGCTGGGCACGAGCACGGCAGCAACGAGAGTCGCCATCGCCACAGCGACTCCGCCGGCGAAGGTCTCCGTCGCCTCGCTCCGGAAGACGTCATCGCCGGTCGCGTCGCCCCGGACGCTGGCGTGCGCGACGTGCCGTGCTCCACTCAGCGATCACGAGATGTCCGACGAGTGCTTCCCAGAGGCGTACCTGGGCGAGTCGCCGCCGCGGGCCGTACGAGACGGACGTTTCGTCGCCGTTTGACGACGCACCTAGCAGGTCTGGCGCGTGTGGTGGGTCGCAGGCATCACTATCCGTCGGATCTCTTTTGAGCCACACGCCCATCGGATGGCCTCGATTGCCATCACGCGGAGCGCCCGATCAGCCGATCCTTGGGACAAATCAAGGACAAGCGCCGACCATCCCGGGACATGTCTCGTTGATACGTGTCGAAGAGGAAAGCATGGTGTTGAGCGGGATTCGAGCGTTCCCCGGTCACGGAAATCGTCGCAGCGGACCTCCAACCCCGAGGCTGCACGTTCGAGTCGTGCCGGGGTGCGCATCGTTGGTCTTGCGCATCGCTACGATTGGCAGTCGCAGGCGACATGCAATAACCGCACGTCGCAAGCATGGTGGCCGTAGCTCAGCCTGGTAGAGCGCCTGGTTGTGGTCCAGGAGGTCGCGGGTTCGAACCCCGTCGGCCACCCCAATTCGTCCTTCCCCCACAAACGATGGAGAGATTGTGCACACCGAGGTCAGCGAGACGAGCCGCTTCGAGCGGACCCTGACGATCCAGCTTGAAGAGTCCGAACTCGAAGCTGCAAAGACGAAAGCGGCACGCAAACTCTCCGGGGAGATGAAGATCAAGGGCTTCCGTCCTGGCAAGGCGCCGAGGGTGATCGTCGAACGGATGGTCGGGGCGGATCATCTCCGATCGGAAGCGATCGAGGAAGCTATTCCCGAGACGGTGAACGCTGCGATCGACGAAAGTGGACTCGACCCTGCGACGATCCCATCGGTCTCTGCGATCAGGGATCGGGACGAAGGCGGCGTCGAAGTGGACATCCTCGTGACGCTGTGGCCGGTTCTCGACGCCATCCCGGATTTCGACGGTCGTACGATCGAGATCGAGGAACCTGTCGTCTCGCAAGAGGAGATCGACCACCAGCTCGATGCACTCCGGAACCAGTTTGCCGACCTCGACGACGTTGACCGTGCAGCGGAGGAAGGCGACTTTGTGACCATCGACGTGTCTGCCCTCGCCGATGGCGTGGAGATCGAGCAGGCTGCGGCGAGCGATCTCCTTTACGAGATCGGGTCGCGGTCGTTCTTCCCCGGCCTCGACGAGATCCTCGTCGGTGCCGGCGTCGGTGAATCAGTTGAAGGCGAAGGAACGCTGCCGGATGGATTCACCAACGACGGTGATCAAGAAGTCACGCTGCGAGCACTTGTCAAGGAAGTCAAAGCGAAGCGACTCCCCGAAATCACTGATGAGTTCGTGTCGGACGTCACGGAGTTCGAGACGGCCGATGAGCTCCTCGAGATGATCAACGAGAATCTCCGCGGGTACAAACTCGAGACCGCTCGTACGGCGTTCCAGGAACAAGCCGTCCAACAGCTTGTCTCCGACGTCGACGTCGAACTGCCGCAAGCGCTCGTCGACGCCGAGGCGGAAGCACGAGTCCGCAATCTCCTCGCCCGGCTCGAATCCGACAAGATCGAATTCGAGGACTATCTCCGGATCATCGGCCGGGACCAGGTTGAATTTGTCGAAGACGTCAAAGTCCAAGCAACGTCTGCGCTCGCTACCCGCGTCGTAATGGACAGCATCGTCGCCATCGAGGGCATCGAGGTCGGCGACGACGATTTCAGCGAAGCGCTCGAGTCGATCGCGGCCGGTTCGGAGATGGACGTAGATGAGTTGAGGAAGATGCTGGAGGAGAGTGGTCAGGTTGAGTCGCTCGCCGGTGATATCCTCAGACGGAAGGCACACGATCGCATCTCCGACTCTGCGGTTGCGGTCGACGCCGAAGGGAACATGATCGACCTGACCCCTGTTACGGTCGACGAAGAAGACGACGATGACACCAACGGGGACGACGGCCAGGACGAAGGTTCGTCCCCAGAAATCGAGGAGTGAAATGAGCTACCTAGTCCCCACCGTTGTGGAGCAGACCCCCCGGGGTGAGCGGGCGTTCGACATCTACAGCCGGCTTCTCAAGGACCGCATCGTCTTCCTCGGAACCCCCATCGATGACGGTGTCGCCAACATCATCATGGCGCAGTTGCTTCACCTCGAGGGCGAGGATCCCGACAAGGACATCAACCTCTACATCAACTCGCCCGGGGGCTCCACTTACGCTCTGATGGCGATCTACGACACGATGCAGTTCATCAAGCCGGACGTATCGACCTACTGCATGGGCCTCGCAGCATCGGCAGCCGCCGTGCTGCTCGCCGGTGGCACGAATGGAAAGCGCTTCGCCCTCCCTCACTCGCGAGTCATGGTGCATCAGCCCCACGTTTCGGGTGTCGGGGGCCAGGCAACCGACATCGAGATTCACGCCAAGGAGATTCTCAAGACACGTGAAGAGATCAACGAGATCCTCGCTCTTCACACAGGACGTCCCTTTGAAGTGATCTCCGACGACACGGATCGAGACTTCTGGCTCAGCGCGGACGAGGCTGTCGAGTACGGTGCTATCGACGCGGTGCTGAAAGGCCGAAGCCTCGAAGCCGTCGAAGAGTAGGGAGGCCACACGTGGCCAAATACGAGGGAGCCGAACTCCTCAAGTGCAGCTTCTGTGGAAAGTCACAGAAGCAGGTCAAGAAGCTGATCGCCGGACCCGGCGTCTACATCTGTGATGAGTGCGTCGACCTCTGCAATGAGATCATCGACGAGGAGCTCACCGAAACCGAAGAGGTGTCGTTCTCGGAGCTTCCGAAGCCTCACGAGATCTTCGACTTCCTTGACCAGTATGTCGTCGGGCAGGACCACGCGAAGAAGATCCTGGCTGTCGCCGTCTACAACCACTACAAGCGGGTGCGTGCCGGGCAGCGGATGACCGAAGAGGACGTCGAGCTCCAGAAGTCCAACATCTTGATGGTCGGCCCCACCGGGACCGGCAAGACGCTCATGGCTCAGACGTTGGCTCGCCTCTTGAACGTTCCGTTCGCCATCGCCGATGCCACTGCTCTCACCGAGGCCGGATACGTCGGCGAGGACGTCGAGAACATCCTCCTCAAGTTGATCCAGGCCGCCGACTTCGATATCAAGCGAGCCGAGACGGGGATCATCTACATCGATGAGATCGACAAGGTTGCCCGCAAAGCAGAGAACCCGTCGATCACACGCGACGTCTCCGGTGAAGGCGTCCAGCAAGCCCTGTTGAAGATCCTCGAAGGGACGCAGGCTTCCGTGCCGCCGCAGGGCGGGCGCAAGCATCCCCATCAGGAATTCCTCCAGGTCGACACGACCGACATGCTGTTCCTCTGCGGAGGAGCGTTCTCCGGTCTCGAAGAGGTCATCCAGAAGCGGATCGGCAAGAACTCCGTCGGGTTCGGTGCAGAGGTTCACGCTGTTGACGGCCGCAGGCCGACCGAACTCCTCAGCGAGGTGCTTCCAGAGGATCTGCTCGGGTACGGTCTGATCCCCGAGTTCATCGGGCGTCTTCCCGTTATCGCAACCGTCGATGACCTCGACATCGACGACCTTGTCCATGTCTTGACGCAACCGAAGAACGCCATCGTCAAACAGTATGAGAAGTTCTTCGAGATGGACGGCGTTGAGCTCGTTGTTACCGAGGAGGCGTTGGGCGCTATCGCCGAGCAAGCGATGAGCCGAGGTACCGGCGCTCGCGGACTTCGGGCGATCATGGAAGAAGTCCTGCTCGACACGATGTACGAGCTTCCCGCCAGATCGGACATCGCCCGGGTCGTCATCGACGAGCAGGTCGTTCGCGAACGGGTGAACCCTACGTTGGTTCCGATCACCGAGCTTGCTTCGACCGACATGTCCGAAGAACGCTCGGCCTGAATCGAGGGCGAAATGGGACGCTGGCAGAGGAATGCCAAGGTGGCGTTCATCGGTTCTCACGGGATACGCAAGACCACGGCGGCTCACGGGTTCGCCAACGCCATGCAGCGCGCCGGCCGTTCCGTCGAGTACGGCCGAGAGGTCGTGAGAGATAACCCCCTCGGCATCAACGAGGGAGCCACGGGCGAGGCGCAGCTCTGGGTGCTTGTCTCCCAGATTCGTCAAGAGCTCACCCTTGCGCCAAAGGCGGAGGTCCTCGTTCTCGATCGAGGCGTGATGGACAACTACGCCTACTACCTGCGGGCGTGTGGCGGTGACGATCGATTCGCCGTCGCACCGATGGTGGACGAGTGGTCAAAGACGTACGATCTCGTCATCCGACTCCACCCCGATGTCGACCTGTCATCGGACGGCGTGCGATCTACCTCGGACGAGTTCCGTTTCGAGATCGAGCACATCCTCGACGATCATCTCGATGGATTCATCGAGGAGGGGCGACTCGCCGACATCCCGGCTTCCGAGATCGGCGACGGCTACGACTGGTGGCCGATCGCAGAACGCCTGGCAGCGCTCATGCATGAGCCCCTCTTCGCCGACGGGGTTCCGAAACGTAGGGCCGCCCGCAAGCGCAAGCCCCTGCGCTCAACCGACTCGCAGCTGACGTTCGGGGACCAGTAGAAGGTAGAGGTAGAAAGAGGGGGCGGTGTCTCTCTACTTCTCTCTCCTTCCGGACTTCCAGACGTGGGTGACGCGGTCAGAGTCCCCCCACGGGTCGTTGTCTTCGAGCGGGTTGAAGTCGAGGGCGATGACATCGGCGTCGTAGCCCTCCCTCAGCCGGCCCGACCTCGGCGCCTGGGGTCCGAGTGTGAGTGGACCGTTCGCCGTCGATGCTTCGATCGCTTCGAGAGCCGTCATCCCGGCATTCTGGAGGAAACGAACTTCCGCGCCGTTCTTCCCGTACGACCCAGGGGTGAAGATGTCGGTTCCCATGGCGATCGTGACCCCATTTGCGATCGCGATCTTCATCGCCTGGGAGTGGTGATCGGCGATCATCACGCCCTTCTCGTATGCGTAGCGGGGGAGTGAGGCCTCCATCTGGAGGATTTGATCCACGATGAACCGGGTTGGAACGTAGATCGTGCCCCGCTCTGCCATGAGCGCGGCCGTCTCCTCATCGAGGTAGGAGCCGTGTTCGATGGTCTGGCACCCGGCCTCGACCGCGGCCTTGATCCCGGGGAGTCCGTGCGTGTGGGCAGCCACGTAGCGCTCCGCCCGTCCTGCTTCTTCCACGATCGCCCGCAACTCCTCGTGGGAGAACTGCTGATGGATCGGGTGATCGACCTCGGACATCACACCGCCGGAGGCGCAGAGCTTGATGACCTTGGCATTCTTCCGCAACTGCTTCCGGACCGCCTTGAGGCACGAGGGAACGCCATCGCAAATCTCACCGATCCATCGCTCCGAGCTCTCGATGAAGTCGAGGTCGAAGGAGTGGCCGTCTGCGTGCCCGGCCGTCGTCGAGAGGATCCGTCCGGCACTGTAGATGTTGGGGCCCCGCACGCTGCCGTCGTTGATCGCCGATGCGAAGTCGAGGCCGAAGCCGCCGACCTCGCGCACGCTGGTGACGCCACCGTCGAGCGTATCTGCGGCATCGGCCGCCGCTCGAACGGCCATCTCGGCGATGGTGGTGTGCAGCGTGTCGTGCATGTCCGTCGTCGTGAGGCCGATGAAGTGGATGTGGGAGTCCCACAGGCCCGGCATTGCGACGGGCACTTCGGTGGTCACGGCGTCCGGCGTTGGGGGAGCGCCCGATGACGGCCCGGCGAAGGTGATCGTCCGCCCTTCCATGATCACCGTCCCGTTTTCAACGGGTTGGCCCATTCCCGGGATCAGCACGTCTGCGTTGATGCGTACGGTCATGGGTGTGCTCCGTTCGGTTGCCAGCCCACGGTAGCGCCGGGGCGTAGCGCCTCAATCGATTGTGCTTGCGACCACGTGAGAGGTGGTCCTAGACACAAACGACGGTTCTGGGGGTCGGAGTGGAGGCGTTTCGGGGGTGACTAGTCACTCGAAGCGGCCGGCTTTGTGTCTCGACGAATACCGAGAGTGGTCGTAGCGTGTGCACCAGGTCGTAGGAAGCAAGTTCTCGGTTCGGGCGAGCAGGGGTAATGGTGGAGAGAGGCCGGGGATCACAGAATCCCCGGCTTCTTCCATTGCTGGGTCGAGACCGCCGGTAGAATGCGTGATTCGCCGCAGGAACCGATGACCGAGGGGCATGATGAAGGCAACCTACGATCCTAGAGCCGTCGAATCGCGCTGGTACACCGTCTGGGAAGACGCCGGTGCCTTCCGTCCTGAGGTCAACCCCGACGGCAAGCCGTACTCGATCGTCATCCCGCCCCCCAACGTCACCGGCGTGCTCCACATGGGCCACGCCCTGGACCTTTCGATCCAGGACGTCCTGATCCGCCGCAAGCGGATGCAGGGCTACGCCGCCCTCTGGATCCCCGGGACCGACCATGCCGGCATCGCCACGCAGAACGTCGTCGAACGCGAGCTCGCCAAAGAAGGCATGAACCGTCACGATCTCGGCAGGGAGCGGTTCATCGAGCAGGTGTGGGCATGGAAGGCGAAATCCGGGAACCGCATCACCGAGCAGATGCGCACGATGGGGTTCTCAACCGACTGGACCAGGGAACGATTCACATTCGACGAGGGATTGTCCAAGGCGGTGCGGAAGGTCTTTGTCAACCTCTACGACGACGGGCTGATCTACCGGGGCAACCGGATCGTCAACTGGTGCCCTCGATGCCACACGGCCATTTCGGAGATCGAGGTCGAGCATGAAGACGAGGTGGGCGAACTGACCCACATCAAGTATCCGTTCGCTGAAGGTGACGGCTACATCACCGTTGCAACGACTCGACCAGAGACCATGCTCGGCGACACCGCCGTGGCCGTGCATCCCGATGACGATCGCTATCGCGATGCGGTGGGCCGCATGATTCGCCTCCCGCTTCTCGACCGCGAGATCCCTGTGGTGGCAGACGAAGGCGTCGAACTCGAGTTTGGCACGGGCGCCGTCAAGGTAACCCCCGCCCACGACCCGCTCGACTTCGAGATTGGGCAACGGCACGGACTCGAGGAGATCCAGGTTATCGACACCGAAGCACGCATCACCGCAGCCGGTGGCCCATTCGTGGGTCAAGATCGATTCGAAGCCCGCGAAGCCGTACGCCACGAACTGAAGAAGCGTGGCTTCCTCGAACGAATCGACGACCACCACCACTCGGTGGGCCACTGCTCACGATGCGGGACGGTCGTCGAGCCCATGCTCTCGCTGCAGTGGTTCGTCAAAGTCAAGCCGCTGACGATCCCCGCCATCGAATCGGTCAAGGAGGGGCGCACCCGCTTCATCCCAAAGCGCTGGGAGAACAACTACTTCCACTGGATGGAGAATCTGCGTGACTGGTGCATCAGCCGACAGCTCTGGTGGGGTCATGCGATCCCGGCCTGGTATTGCGACGACTGCGGCGAGGTGATCGTCACAGAGGACGACCCGGTTGCCTGCCCGGCGTGCCGGGGGACGGCACTCACTCAGGATGAGGACGTACTCGACACGTGGTTCTCGTCACAACTGTGGCCGTTTTCGACGATGGGCTGGCCCGAAGAGACCGATGACCTTGCCACGTACTACCCGACCACGGTGCTCGTGACCGGATTCGACATCATCTACTTCTGGGTGGCACGCATGATGATGATGGGCCTGTACTCCACGGACACGGAGCCGTTCGCCGACATCTCGATCCACGGTCTTATTCGCACGCCGGACGGCAGGAAGATGTCGAAGTCGTCGGGCAACGCGCTGGATCCCCTCGAATTGGTCGAGCAGTACGGTGCCGACCCGCTGCGCCTCTCGCTCATCCAGGCAGCAGCACCCGGGCACGACATCCCATACGACGAGGCCTGGACGGACGCTGCGCGCCGATTCGGGAACAAGCTCTGGAACGCTTTGCGGTTCGCAGTCGAGTACATGGAGATCACCGACGTCCCGGTCGACGGCGGCTATCCAGAGAGTCCCGGTCCAGAAGATGGATGGATCCTCGAACGCCTTGCCGAAGTCACAGCAGAGTTCGATCGCCTCTTCGACGAGTACCGCTTCTCCGATGCATACGGATTGCTCTACAACTTCGCCTGGGCAGAGGTGTTCGACTGGTATCTGGAGATGGCGAAGGGGGCGTTGAGCGACGAAGCCCGTGCACCCGCAACACGAGCCACACTGGGTGCGGTGTTGCGCGATCTCCTCAAACTCTTCCACCCGGCCATTCCCTATCTCACAGAGGAACTCTGGAGTGAACTCGGCGACGGGAGCCTCCTAATCACCGCCTCGTGGCCGACACCGCCGCCTACGAGTGGCCCAGAGGGGATGGCGACGCTGCAAGACCTCATCGTGAGATTGCGTCGGTTCCGATCAGAGCACCAGATAAGTCCAAAGACACCGATCGACATCACGGTGAACGATCCGGATGGCCTCGTCGAGGATTGGTGGTCCGAGCATCTCCAAGCTCTCTCGGGGTGCACGGTCACAGAAGGTGAATCACCATCCGACGGCGCCGTGAGCCGGGTGATCGCAGGCACGGTCGAGGCGTTCATCCCGCTTGAGGGACTCGTCGACGTGGATGCGGAGCGCAAACGCCTAGAGAAGTCGATCGCCGATAGTGAATCCAATCTCGAGCGATCGAGAGCCAAGCTCGCGAATCCGAACTTTCGGGATCGTGCTCCCGCAGAGGTGGTAGTGGGGGAGGAAGCGAAGGTTACTTCAGCCGATGAGCGCATCGATAAGCTCAAGGCACAGCTCGCAGAGTTGGGATAGACCATGGCTGAATCCATCCCGAGCATCACCGACCGGTCCGAGGCGGAAGCGTTCCTCGACGAGCGCATCGGCCAGGGCGTGAAGCCAGGCCTCGAGCGCATCACCGGTGTCCTCGAGTTCATGGGCAATCCCCAGCTCGACTACCCGATCATCCATGTTGCAGGAACGAACGGCAAGACAACCGTCACGCGCCTCGTCGCCGATATTCTCGGCGCCCACGGGATTCGGACAGGGACGTTCACCTCGCCGCATCTCCATCGACTGGAGGAACGATTCTCGATCGACGGTGCGCCGATATCGACCGAAGCGTTCACCCAAGCCGTTTCCGAGATCGCCTGGTTCGTAGAAGAGTATGAACGCCGTTCCGAGTCGGAAATCACCTACTTCGAGGTCACGGCGGCGCTCGCCTTCTCGGTGTTCGCAGAAGTTGCGCTCGACGTGGCGATCATCGAAGTGGGGATGGGTGGTCGGTGGGATGCGACGAACGTGGTGGACCCGGCCGTAGCCGTTGTCACCGGAATCGCACTCGACCACGTTGAGTACCTCGGCGGGACTCTGACCGAGATAGCGGCCGAGAAGGCGGCGATCATCGGGGCGGGAGGAGTCGCGGTAACCGGTCCACTTCCTCCGGCCGCCGAGGGAGCCGTCACCGCTCGCGCCGAGGAGATGGGTGCCAAGTGGTACCGATCAGGGGACGCCTTCTCCATCGCGAACGAGACCCGAGCCGTTGGTGGGTGGATGGTCGACGTCATCGGCATCTATACCGACTACACGGAGCTCTATCTCCCAATCCACGGGCGGCACCAGATCGACAATTTGGCAACGTCGATCGCCACGGCAGAGACGTTCCTCGAACGTGCACTCGATATCGAAGCCCTCCGAGATGCACTAGCGGCGACCACACAGCCGGGACGCATCGAAGTGGTTCACCATCGCCCCCTTGTCATCGTCGACGGGGCGCACAACGTACAGGGTGTTCAAGGCCTGGCATCTGCGCTCCGAGATGAATTCCCGGAGAACGATTGGCAAGTCGTCGCGGGCATGCGCGGAGAGCGCTCGCCCGGTGAGATCCTGGAACCACTCACGGGTCTTGCCGGCCACCTGTGGGCGACAGCACCGAAGGATCCGGGGGCGATCGATGCCGCGGTGGTCGCAGCATCGGCCGGTCCCGTGCTGGGATGCGAGGCCACGGTCGTCCTAGACGTATCCGGCGCAGTAGCCGAAGCGATGAGCGCCGCCGGGCCCACCGGCGCGGTTGTCGTTGTCGGGTCGCTCTACGTGACGGGCGAGGCTCGCGAATCCCTCATAGGGACCGGGTTTCATCCATCGGGGGTCCACGTGCGGTTCGAGTCGGTGGTCGAAGACGACGGCGGCGACGATGACGATGACGACGACCCGTGGGTGGAGACCGGCGATGCCTGGGCGGAAACCGACGACGACGAGTAGCCTTCCGGCCCATGGCAAATGAATCAACTTTCGTGATGGTGAAGCCCGATGGCGTGCGACGAGGTCTCGTCGGTGAGGTCATCTCCCGCTTCGAGAGCAAAGGGCTGGCGCTCGACAAGATGCGCATGCTCACGATCGACGACGCTCTGGCGTCCCGGCACTACTCGGAGCACGTCGACAAGCCATTTTTCGGGGAACTCGTAGCGTTCATCACGAGCGGACCCGTCGTCGCGATGCAGTGGTCTGGCGAGTCGGCGGTCGCCGTTGCCAGAACGCTCATGGGCACGACCAACCCTGCCGAGGCGCCTCCCGGCACGATCCGAGGAGACTTCGGCACGATCATCACCGAGAATATTGTCCACGGATCGGACTCGGTGACGAGCGCCGAACGAGAACTCGGACTGTACTTCTAGGACCGCTAGACGGTCCCGTAGTTACACTGACACCACACTCCCAGGGAATGCTCCCATGAACAGTCTTCTGTCCTTCGCAGGTCGGGACATGGCCATCGACCTCGGCACGGCGAACACGCTTGTGTTCGTGCGCGGCCAGGGCATCGTCCTGAATGAGCCATCGGTGGTCGCGATCAACACCCGTGACAACCGACCCCTCGAGGTCGGCATGGCCGCGAAGCGAATGATCGGACGTACCCCGTCGTACATCCAGGCCATCAGGCCGCTGCGCGACGGCGTGATCGCCGACTTCGATGTGACGGAGAAGATGCTCCGCTACTTCATCGACAAAGTTCACACCGGTCGATTCGCCGCGCGCCCGAGGATCGTCATCTGTGTTCCCTCGGGCATCACCGGCGTTGAGCGCCGTGCGGTCGAGGAAGCCGCCTATCACGCGGGAGCGAGAAAGGCGTACACGATCGAGGAGCCAATGGCTGCAGCGATCGGTGTTGGGCTCCCCGTGCACGAGCCGACGGGTTCGATGATCGTAGACATCGGCGGTGGAACCACCGAAGTTGCCGTCATCTCGCTCGGTGGAATCGTCGTGTCGAAGAGCATCCGGATCGGCGGCGACGAGCTCGACGATGCCATCATCCAGTGGGTGAAGAAGGAATACAGCCTGATGCTCGGCGAACGAACCGCCGAGCAGGTGAAGATGGCGATCGGATCGGCGTGGCCGTACGCCGACGAACCGGCCGCCGAAGTTCGCGGCCGAGATCTGATCACCGGTCTGCCGAAGACGATCGTGCTTTCGAGTGCCGAGATCCGTGAGGCGATCGAAGAGCCGGTCGAAGCGTTCGTGGACGCCGTCAAGTACACACTCGACAAGACGCCTCCCGAGTTGGCCGCCGACATCATGGAACGCGGTGTCGTCCTCGCCGGTGGGGGAGCCCTACTGCGCGGTATCGACCAGCGACTCGTCCACGAGACGGGCATGCCGATCGTTACCGCGGAACGACCACTGCAGAGCGTGGTGCTCGGGTCCGGAGCGGTCCTGGAGGAGTTCAACGTGCTGCACGTCGTGCTCCAGTCCAGCGGCCGCGGGTGACATGGTTCCGGGTCGAAACTGATGTTCCCTTCCGGACGACGTCTTGACCGTTCAACTGCGCTCTTCGTAACACTTCTGGCGGTGGGGTTCCTCGTAGCGACATTCGACGTCCGATCCTCGAGTGGCAGCGTCACGACGGTGATCCGAAGCGGTGCTCAGACGCTCGTGGCTCCGATTCAACAGGGGATCGACTTCGTCGTCCGGCCCGTGGCGGGGTTCATCGACGGAATCTCCAATGTTGCGGGTCTCAGCGATCAGAACGAGCGGCTCGAAGCAGAAGTGCAGCGCCTCGAGCAGCGTCTCCTCGAGACGGCTGCACTCGAACGCAGGGTCGCCGAGCTCGAAGCCATCAACGATCTCGCTCCTCCTGAGGACCTCGCGACGGTGACGGCCCGGATCTACTCTGTCGGACCATCGACATTCGACCAGATCCGCCTCGTCAACCGGGGCTCGGACGATGGGATCGTCATTGGCCAGGCTGTGGTTGACGAGGACGGTCTGATCGGTCGTGTCGATCTCGTCACGAAGTCCTCAGCGCGGGTGCGCCTCATCACCGATCCGCTCGTCTCGGTCGGTGTGCGAGTACAAGACTCCAACCAGACCGGTGTGACGACCGGGCGGGGGGACGAGCTGCTTCGCCTCGACATGTTCGATGCAACACAGCCGGTGAGTGAGGGAGCCGTCGTTCTCACCGACGGGAGCCTCTTCCCTCCTGGAATCGTGGTGGGTTTCGCCAACGAGACGAAGTCGGCGGACGTTGGGTTCTCCTTGCGGACCACCGTCGACTCGGCCGTCGCATTCTCACAGCTCGACTTTGTGAAGATCGTCGTCGGGTGGTCACCACTCGACGCTGATCCGGGAGCCAGCGATCCGCTCGTCGACGCACCTTCGTTCACCGATCCGGGAGCGGGACCAGAGTGACGAACACCAAAGTCATTATTGCTCTCGGCCTCGTTCTGGCAGCGGTACTCGTACAAACCACTCTGTTCCAGTACCTGCGTCCATTCGGTTATGCACCGGCTCTCGGGATGCTCATGGTGATCGCTCTGGCACGCTATCTCGAGCCCGAACAGGTCCTCTTGATCGCGTTCACAGGAGGGTTCCTTCAAGACATCCTCGGTGGTGCGCCGCTCGGATTGTGGGCCAGCACGTTCACCCTCGTGGCGTTTGTCGCCTTGAAGGTCCGCGATCGTCAGATCCCTGGAAGACCGGTCGTTCTTCTTGGCGTGTTCGCCTTGACCTTTATCGGACAGTTCACGTACGCGGTTCTCGGAACACTCTTCGGGCAGGGGATCATCAACCGTCCGGGATTCATCGGGGATCTCCTCGTGCCTCCTCTCTACAACGTGATTCTCGCTTATCCGGTCTTCTGGTTGGTGAAGATCACCGTCCGGCCCCCCGAGAGGTCGTGGACGGCATGACCGGCACGTGGCGACTCGCGGGTGTTGGCATCGTGCTCGCCATCATGCTCGGTGTCCTCGGCCTTCGTCTCTGGACCATTCAGGTGACGGAGACCGACACCTACACGGCCGTTGCCGAACAGAACCTGATCCGTGTGGTCCCGACACCCGCTCCCAGGGGAGATGTGTTTGACCGGAACGGCGAGCTCCTTGCTGGGACGAGGGCGTCGCTGGCCGCGGTCGTTGACATGGGTCTCGTCGAGGACGAGTTCGCAGAAGTCCTCGCGCAACGTCTCTCAGCGTTCCTCGATCGGCCGGCAAGCGAGATCCTCGAACGATTCGAGAACGCCAACTCCGGAGCGCAGATCATCCTTGCAGAGGATCTCACCGAGCAACAGGCGCTGACGCTCCTGGAACATCGTGAGGAATTCCCAGGAGTCGCCGTGATTCCACAGCCGATCCGTGAGTACCCCGGCGGGGAGCTTGCTGCACAGGTGCTGGGATACATCGGCAAACCATCCGAAGCAGATCTCGAGCGACCGGACGTGAAGGGCACCGATGTCGTCGGCAAGGCCGGGATCGAGCGGTCCTACGACGATCTTCTTCGTGGCACCGAAGGTGTCATCAAGTATCAGGTCGATGCCGGTCGTTCGGTGCTGGAACTGCTCGGTGAGCAGGAGTCGGCCCCTGGCGACAATCTGATCCTCACGATCGACATCGGGATACAGGCTCAACTCCAACAGTCTCTCGAAGCGGGCCTCGGACTTGCCAGGGACGTTGAGATGGCAGAACGTCAGGAAGCTCTGGCGGCGGAGAACGGGGACATCCGAACCCGACTGTTCCTCGCTCTCGAGGCAAAGCAGTTGGAGGCGAAGCGGGCCGAAATCGAGAGAGCGGCGGCGGAGGCTTCGGGGGAGGAAAGCGCCGTAACCGATGAGGACAGCGCCGATGTCGACACCGTGATCGAGATCGATGAAGGGAAGGTGCTTGGATCTCTCTATCCGGGCCTTCCGGTCGACGGGAACGGTGTCTGTGAACCCGTTCAGCGGGTAGAAGTCGGTGTGACTTCCCGAACGCTGCTCTCGGGGATCAAGGAACGGACCATGCAGTTGCTGGCCGTTCTCCAGGATCGATCGCAGCGGATCGCCGTGGTGGACATCGACGGTGAGCGATTCGAAGTCGAAGAAGGCGACTCGTTCGCAACGACCCTCCGTGCGATCGCAGTCACCGAAGATTCCATCGTGGTTTCACACTCAGATAAGTGGTGCCCGGTGCGAACGGTGGGTGTCGTTGAAGACCCCGACAACGGTGCGATCCTTGCGATGGCCTCATACCCATCCTTCGACCCGAACTCGTTCGTGAGCGGACTCACACAGAGTGAGTGGGAGAGCCTCGGCACGATCAACGCCTTCACGAACTTCGCCATTCAGGGACAGTACGCGCCGGCTTCGACGTTCAAGGTTGTGTCCTACGTGCTGGCGATGGAGGAAGGTATCTACCCGCTGGATCGGCCGGTGGGCGACCGAATTCTTGGCGATGAGAACACCGATACGACACCTCTAGACGAAGAGGGCGGTGAGGAAGAGGCGGCCCAATCCGTAGAACCGACCCCATCAGATTCCGATCTGAAGCCTCTGACATCCGACACGGACCTCTACAACTGTACCGGGAGTCTCCGGTTCGAGTTCAACGACGGGTCATCACAGGTGTACCGGGACTGGAAGCGGAATGGACACGGCCCACTTGACCTTCACGGTGCACTCCAAGCATCGTGCGATCTCTACTTCTGGGAGATCTCGCTTCGGATCTGGAACGAGCGATCAGATGAGACGGGCATCAACAACGAAGACCTGTGGCAGGAGTGGGCCCGATCGTTCGGTTTCGGAACTGAGACGGGTATCGACCTTCCCTTCGAAAGGCCCGGTCTGATCCCCGATCGGCAGTGGTTCCGCGACGAGCAGCGGCAGGATACGGGACGGGTTCGCTCGACCGGACCCTGGGTCGGTGGAGACCTGATGAACGCCGTCGTCGGGCAGGGAGCCGTGCTGGTCACTCCGCTCCAGTTGTCGAACGGTTTTTCTGCCATGCTCAACGGGGGCACGTTGTGGACACCCCGTGTCGTCTCGGAGATGTTGGACCAAGAGGGCAACGTCGTCGATGAGAACCCCAAATCGATCATCCAGAAGATCGACATGGATTCGGCAACCGTTTGGGGACTGCGCCGCGACATGCAGCAGGTTGTCAACGGAGCCATCGGTACCGCCCGGGCAGCGTTTGCCGGATTTGGCCCACAGGTCTCGACCGTCGGTGGCAAGACCGGGACGGCGGAGATCATCAAGGCTGTCGAAGACGTACAGGAAGTCGATACGGCATGGTTCGTCGGGGTGGCCCCGGTCATGTCACCTGAATACGTCGTGACGGTCGTCGTCGAGCGTGGCGGATCGGGAGGTCGAGTGGCCGCGCCGGTCGCACGCCAGGTCCTCCAATACATCTTGAACGGTGAAGCCGCCGTGACGCCGCTCGAAGCCGGAGCGAACACCGACTGATGTCGATCACCACCGACCGCAGCCAAGTCTCCCTGCTCCGGCGCGACAGGAAGTTTCGCCCGGATTGGCTGCTGCTGATCTCGTATATGACGTTGTCGGCACTCGGTCTCTTGATGATCTACACCGCGTCGGCCCCTCGTTTGGAGGCGCTCGGTGTGAGTCCGACGCGTGAACTCGAGCAGCAGGCAGCGTTCGTCCTCATCGGATTCATGGCCTTCGGCATCGTCTCGCTGATCAGCATGGCGACGATCCGACCGTGGGTCTCGGCCATCTATCTCGGTTCCGTCGTCACCCTGGTTCTTGTTCTGAGCCCGCTGGGATCCTCGGTGAAGGGGGCGCAGCGGTGGATGCAGCTTGGGCCGATCCGGTTCCAACCGTCTGAGATAGCGAAACTCGCTGTCATTCTCGCTCTCGCTGCTCTGCTGGCGGCCGCTGCCAAACCGATGCGATGGGAACGTGTGGCACGGGCCGTCGCTCTGGTTGTGGTGCCCGCCGCGCTCATCTTCCTGCAACCCGATCTCGGGACGATGCTCACGTTCGGTTTCATCGCCGGCGTCATGATCTTCGTCGCCGGTGCGACGTGGCGACAGGTGGCGGCGCTGGTGGTCGTCGGCCTCATCGGAACGGTGGGCCTGTTCCAGGTGGGAGCGATCAAGGAGTACCAGATTACGAGGCTGACAGCGTTTCTCGATCCCGTGTCCGACGTTCTCAACACCCAGTACAACCAGTACCAGAGCCAGATCGCGATCGGAACCGGGGGGCTGTTCGGCAAGGGTCTCTTCAACGGCACCCAGACGAACCTTCGCTTCGTCCCCGAACAGTCGAGTGACTTCATCTTCACGGCCGTCGGAGAGCAGCTCGGATTCGTAGGAAGTCTTCTTGTGCTGGTGCTCTTCGGGATCATGATCTGGCGCGTGTTGGTTTCGGCGGCGAACGCGGCGACTCGGTTTGGACAGTTGGCAGCGACCGGGGTCGCTGCTCTCCTCGCCTTCCATGTGTTCGTCAACGTCGGGATGACGGTTCGATTGATGCCGGTCACCGGACTCCCGCTCCCGTTCATGTCATCGGGTGGCACCGTGTTCGTGATGATGAGCGTTGCGCTCGGACTCTCCCACTCGACGTGGCTGCGACGTCCGACGCTTCCCATTGAGCGATCCGGAGCGTCCTAGCGATCGGCTCGGTCTACAGTCATCGGTCATGCACCGACGCTCCGAACAAGGCTGGATCGAAGTCATCGCGGGGCCGATGTTCTCCGGGAAAAGCGAGGAGCTCATCCGCCGGGTGACGCGGTACGGGATCGCCAGGATCCCAGTCCAGACCTTCAAACCCCAGATCGATACCCGATACGCGACCGAGGAGGTCGTCTCGCACTCGAATCTCTCGATCGAGGCGATTCCGGTTGCCGATTCAACCGAGCTGCTCCACGCGGTCGAGGATCGAACGATCGTGATTGGCGTCGACGAGGGCCAGTTCTTCGACGATGGTCTCGTTGACGTGGCGACCGATCTGGCTGCTGCGGGCAAGCAGTTGATCATCGCAGGCCTCGACCTTGACTACCTCGGTCGCCCGTTCGAACCGATCCCGTCATTGATGCTGCGCGCCGAGTACGTGACGAAGGCGCTCGCCGTCTGCCACCGATGCGGCGGCCCGGGATTGTTCACCCAGCGAGTGGTTCAGTCCGACGAACTCGTCGTGCTGGGGTCGCAGGACGCGTACGAAGCCCGATGTAGACGCTGCTACAACCCGGACGAAGCCCGCCAGGAAGAGTTGGGCCTGAGCAGCGGATAGACACGAGACATGAGACGTCAGACTCGGGACTTAGGATCATCTCCGCTTCTCGTCTCAAAACTCACACCTCATGGCTCGTGTCTCGCCCCTCCGATTGACCTTCGATATGGACTGTCACTTGCTACTCTCGCCTTCGAGACGATCGCAGAACGCGGTCGCCGTTTCCGACCTGGGACCATCGAGAAGCACACGCGCATGCTCAACGTCTACCGGCAATTTACGACGATCGATCATCGAGATTTCGTCGTGCCCGACCTCACGTTGACGACATTCGTGGGCGAACCTCGTCGGCACCCGGGCACCTCGAAGGAGTTCACCGATGGGATTGTTCCGAAAGAAATCCGCGCACGTGGTGCGTCGCGGATCTGCAACAGAGGAGCGCACCGTGCGCACGGTCGGCGGCGAGTCTGTCACCGTCCGCCGATTCTCGACCGCTGACACGCAGACCACCAGGGACCCTGCGAAGCAGAAGAAGCGGTCGAAGAAGCAGCCGAAAAGGGAGCAGCAGCGGACCGATCAGCGACGCCGCCGCCGTCCCACTCATGTCGAAGTCTCCCCACCGCCAGATACCGCGCGCAAACAGATGCTCGTTCGCACCATGCCTCACCAGACTCAAATCGTTGTCCTCGAAGGCCCGGTCCTCGTCGAGCATTACGTCGCCCGATCCGACAAACGATCTCTTGTCGGCAACGTCTATCTTGGCAAAGTCCGCAACGTTCTCCCGGGAATGGAAGCAGCGTTCATCGACTTCGGTGGAGGCAAGAACGGGGTTCTGTATGCCGGGGACGTCAACTACAGCGCATACGATCTGAAGGGCAAGCCGAGGCGGATCGAATCTGTCCTCCAACCCGGTGATCCTGTGCTCGTCCAGGTCGTCAAGGATGCCATGGGCCACAAGGGCGCACGCCTCACGAACCAGGTGAGCCTCGCCGGTCGATACTTGGTCCTCGCCCCCGATGCACAGGTCAGGGGTATCTCGCGACGCCTTCCTGACGACGAACGCAGGAGACTGCGTGAGCTTGTTGCCGAATTCCGTCCTGAGGGCATGGGCGTCATCGTCCGCACCGCGGCGGAAGGTGCAACGCCCGAAGACATCAAGTCGGATATCGACCGGCTCAGCGAGATCTGGATCGGGATCGAGAAGGACATGAAGTCGGCCACGGCACCGGCCCTCATCTATCAAGAGCCACCGCTCGTGATCAGGGTGATCCGGGAACACTTCACCAGAGATTTCAAACGGCTGATCGTGGACACTCGTGAAACACACGACCAGATCCTCTCGTATCTCGGGGGTACCGGGTCCGACTTGATCGAGAAGGTCCAGTTGTACGGTGACGAGCTTCCGCTGTTCGAGCGTTTCCACGTTGAGGATCAGCTCCGAAAGGCGCTCGACCGCAAGGTCTGGTTGCCGTCGGGTGGCCACATCGTCATCGACCGTACCGAAGCGCTCACCGTCATCGATGTGAACACGGGTCGGTACGTTGGCCACTCCAACCTGGAGGACACGGTGCTTCAGAACAATCTCGAGTCCGCTGAGGAGATCGCGCGCCAGCTGAGGCTCCGGGACATCGGAGGGATCATCGTGATCGATTTCATCGATATGGAGATCCAGCAGAACCAGGAGGCGGTGCTTCTTCGTCTGCGTGAGCACCTCGCGAAGGACAAGATGCGCACCCAGGTCTTCGACGTGTCGAACCTCGGGCTGGTCGAGATGACCCGCAAGAACGTGTCCGCCGGTCTCCTCGAGTCGTTCTCGGAGGTCTGTCCGAGGTGCAGTGGCCGGGGTGTCCTTCTGCACGAGGAAGCGGCGACCACCGGAGTCCCGATGGCGATCGATTCGGAAGACATCGACAAGTCATAGGCGACCCTGTCCGTAGGCCATCATCCCGCTATCATGACTGGGCGCTTCGCACGCGAGGCGTATGTCCGCGCCGAGAGAGTCGGCTCGTCCACCACAAGTATCGAAGGCTCATCTACGCCATCATTCGCGCCGGCGGCAAGCAGGCCAAGGTTCAAGAGGGCGACGTTATCGACGTCGAGCGCATCAAGGCTGACGGAGAAGTTGCGTTCACCCCGCTCCTCATCGTCAACGACGATGGAAGCGTCATCTCCGACCGCGACGCTCTCGACAAGCTGACCGTATTGACGGAAGTTGTCGGTGATTCAACCGGTCCGAAGATCGACATCTTCAAGTACAAGAACAAGACGGGATACCGGCGACGTGCCGGCCACCGTCAGAAGTACACGCGCCTCGAGGTGAAGAGCATCGAGACGCCCGCAGCCAAGAAGAAGGCGGCGAAGAAGGTAGCGAAGAAGGCAGCCGTCCCCAACGAGAAGGCCGAGAAGCCGAAGGCCGAGAAGCCGAAGGCAGAGAAGCCGGCAGACACCGTGGCGAAGACCGAAACGACGGAGGGCTGAGATGTCCAAGACCAAGGCAAGCGGCTCATCCAAGAACGGTCGCGATTCTGCAGCGCAGCGGCTCGGACCGAAAGTATTCGACGGTCAGGTCGTCAACTCAGGTGCGATCATCGTCAGGCAGCGCGGGACGCGTATTCACCCCGGTGATAACGTCGGCCGCGGTGGAGACGACACGCTCTACGCCATGATCGAAGGCACCGTCCAGTACGGCACGAAGCGCGGCCGCCGCCAGGTATCGGTCCTCCCCGGCCAGTAGTCGGCATCGAGGGTTCTCTGACAACTCCGACCTCGCTGTCTGCGATCGTGGTCTTGTACCGACTACTGAATACCGACGACCGAGTACCGTCTTCCCATGGCATCCTTTGTTGACTCTGTCCGTCTGTTCGCACGCGGTGGCGCGGGCGGCGCAGGGGTCGCCTCGTTCCAGAAACGGAAGGGCAAGCCTCGCGGTCGACCGAATGGAGGCAACGGAGGCAAGGGCGGCAACGTCATCCTCGTCACCGACGCGGGCATCGGCACGCTCCTGCGATACGACCGCAAGCCGCATTGGAAGGCCGGTGATGGCCAACACGCCGAGGGCGAACTCAGGCACGGAGGCAAAGGCGATGACCTCGAACTGATCGTGCCACTCGGAACCGTCGTTCGTGACGAGGACGGCTTGATGATGGCCGACCTTGTCGAAGGAGGCCAGCGTCTCGTCGTTGCGGAGGGGGGTCGCGGGGGCAGGGGCAACGCCTCTTTCGTGACACCGGATCGTCGAGCACCGTCGTTCGCGGAACAAGGGGAGTACGGGGATGATCGGACGCTGCTGCTTGAGCTACAGCTCGTCGCAGACGGCGCCCTGATCGGCTACCCCAACTCAGGGAAGAGCACACTTGTTGCCAGCGTGTCTGCCGCGAAGCCGAAGATCGCGGACTATCCGTTCACGACACTCGTCCCGAATCTCGGTGTGGTCGCAATCGATGGACGCGAGTTCGTGTTGGCGGACATTCCCGGGCTCATCGAAGGTGCAGCCGAGGGCAAAGGACTCGGCCACGAGTTCCTCCGGCACACTGAGCGTGCGCGCGTACTTGTGGTGCTCCTTGACCCATCGGATCTGCAGACTGACGTGCCCGAGCGCCAATACGATGTCCTGGTCCACGAGTTGGAGGCCCACTCACCTGATCTCGCTGAGCGTCCGCGCGTCGCCGTCCTCAACAAGACGGACCTGCCTGGGGATCACGACACGGCCTGGGCCGACGAACGGAGCCTCGAGCTGTTCCAGATCTCAGGAGTCACCGGCGACGGAGTCGCTGAACTGCTGCACCGCGTCGCTGATTTGACCGAGAAGGCCCAGCGCGAGGCACCGGATCGAGAGAGCTTCGTTCTCCATCGCCCCCTCGGGGCCGCGTTCACGGTCGAACGAAGGGGCGACGAATGGGTGGTCGAAGGGAGAACCGCCGAGCGGGCCGTCAACCTTGACGATCTCACAAATCCGGATGCAGCCGATCTCGTGGCAAAGAGGCTCGTCGGAACGGGCATCGACGGAGCGCTCCGGGAAGCTGGAGCGGAACCCGGTGAAGATGTTCGTATAGGGGACATCGTATTCACATATGATCCGGATACGGCTGCGACCGAGGAACAGGAACAGGACCAATGAGACATGCCATCGGGCAAGGCCTCCCGATCGTCGTCAAGATCGGCTCGTCAAGTCTGACGACCAGCGGCGGTCTCGTCGACGCGGAAACCATCGACCGGGTCGCCTTGCAGCTCGCATGGCTCCGTCACGCGGGCCACCCGGTCGTACTCGTCAGCTCAGGTGCCGTGGCCGCCGGTCTGCCCGCACTCGGGGTCAGCGAACGACCCGACGACCTGCCGGGGCTCCAGGCCGCGGCAGCGGTTGGTCAGAGCAAGCTGATCGAGCGCTACTCGCAGACGTTCGCGAAGCACGACTTCGTCGTCGGCCAGGTACTCCTGACCCGCGACGTTCTCGCCGGTCGCGAACCACACCTTCACGCACGGGCGACCCTCGAGCGCCTGCTCAGTCTCGGTGTGATCCCCATCGTCAATGAGAACGACACCGTCATGGTCGACGAACTCCGATTCGGAGACAACGACCGACTCGCGGCGATCGTGTCTCATCTCGTCAATGCAGGGCTTCTCATCATCCTCACGGACACTCCCGGTCTCTATGCCCACGATCCTCGTCTCGTCGCTGAGCCGGAACTCCTCAGTGCCGTTCGGCACACCGATGAGGCACTTGTCGGTTTGGACAGCGAAGCCAGTACCGGCACATATGGATCGGGCGGTGTCGCAACGAAGGTCGCGGCAGCACGGATGGCTGCCTTCTCGGGCATCCCGACGGTCGTCGTCGGCGCGCTCGAGCAGGATGCTATTCGTCGGGCTGTTGCCGGTGATGACGTCGGAACCTGGGTGGAACCCCGGGCTACGGGCCTGGGAGCAAGGCGCCTCTGGATCGCATTCAGTCTTCCTTCGCTCGGCGTGCTCACGGTCGACGATGGTGCCGTCGCTGCCCTCGTGGAAAATGGCCGTTCCCTTCTCGCTGCGGGCGTTGTCGATGTGCAGGGTGACTTCTCGCGGGGTGACGCCGTTGAGATCCATGGCGCATCCGGTCGCCTCATCGCCAAGGGCTTGGCCGGCCTCGCCGGTTCGACGCTTCGCGAAGTGCTGGGTCGCCATACGTCCATCGCAGGTGGTGCCGCTGTTCACCGGGACGACCTGATACTCCTCATCTAGAGGGTCAGCCTCGGCCCAGTGGGCAACGCTGTGTAGCAGGACGACAGGCCTTTTCTTTGGGTCAACTGCAGCGGATGATCAACCGATGACCTATGCAAGGACATTGCGCTCACTCCATCTACTCCAAAATGGGAGGAATCGTGGCCAGGATCATTGCCATCGAAGACTCGCTGCTGCTTCAGAGGTTGCTCGCCATCACCATGCGGGACACAGGTATCGAGGTCGAGGCGTATCTCGACGGGTCCGGTGGCCTTGAGGCGGCGCTTGCGAATCCACCCGATCTCATCGTTCTTGATCTGGGCTTGCCTGACGTGTCCGGGTGGCAGGTTCTCGAACGACTCCGCGCCGAGCCGGCGACCATCGAGATACCGGTCGTCATCATCACGGGTGAGACCCGGGGGAGTGTTGCCGATCGGGCTGGGACGCTCGATGCGGTGACTCTCGAGAAGCCGTACACCGGTGGCGTGTTGCGTGCGACGACTCTCAAGATGATCGGCACACGATCCATGGCCGAATCGTATTCGTGACTCTTCACGGAGGTCCCATCATCAGGTAGGTTGATGGGGCGGTGACGGCGATGGAGCAACGTGATTTCGCTTCTCGCGGCCGTCCTACTGGCGACGTCGATCGCTTCACCGTCATGCGCCGGCCTGGCCTGGCCGGTGTCCGGATCCGTTGTCCGCGAGTTCCTCCCGACCGGCCGATACAGCGGGCACTGGGGGATCGACATCGCCGCTCCCGCCGGGACCGTGATTCGTGCAGCCGGCGATGGGTACGTCTCGTTCAGCGGTGTGGTTGTGGGGAATCGAACCGTCACCGTCGATCATGGGGGATTGCGGACGTCGTACTCCTATCTCTCTGAGAGAACGATCACAGAAGGGACGCGAGTGCGCCTCGGGGATGGCGTCGGTGTAATCGGTGTGTACGGCGAGAGGGTCGCCTTTCACTTCTCGGTGCGCATCGGTGACCGGTACATCGACCCCCGAATCGCATTGGGATGCTCGAGGGTCCTGTCTGGTGCGCTGTGGTTGCGCGCGATGGTGCCGGGGACTCCGTATCCTGGACGCCATGCGAGCGATCTTCGGCGGTACATTCGATCCTCTCCACTTCGCTCATCTGGCGGCCGGCGAGGCTGCGCACGATCAACTGAACGTGGATACGGTCACCTTCATCCCCGCCGGACGTCCCTGGCAGAAGGCCGGAACGGACGTGTCCGAGGCCCACCATCGGCTGAGGATGACCGAGTTGGCGGTTGAAGGTATCGACTACTTCACAGTCGACGATCGAGAAGTGCATCGGGACGGGTGGACCGTCACGATCGACACGATCGAGAGTTTCGACGAGGAACGCATCGTTCTGATCGTTGGTGCCGACGCGGCAGGTGGCATACCCACGTGGCACCGGGCGAGCGATCTGCTCGAACGGGTACAGATCGCTGTCGTCCCGCGACCGGGAATCGAACGATCAGACGTCGAAAATGCTGTGCAACGCGATATCGCCTGGCTTGACATGCCGCCGATCGATCTGTCTGGAACGATGCTGAGAAGGCATGTGGCCGACGGTCGATCGATACGCTTCCTCGTTCCTGACTCCGTTTTGGAGTATGTGAACGATCACCATCTCTATCAGAAACCGTCGTGAAGCAAGGAGTTCACTCTCCTAGAATCAGAGTTCACTTTCACCAAGGAGTCCCTATCCCAGCCAACCAGCACGCCGAGACCGCAGCGCGTGCCGCTGCTGAAGCGATCATCGACAAGAAGGGCACTGATGTTGCCCTTCTCGACGTCTCGGACCTCGTCGTCATAACCGACGTGTTCGTGATCGGAACCGGGACCTCGAACCGTCACGTGCGGAGCCTCGCCGATGATGTAGAGCATCGGTTGCGTGAACATGGAGATCGTCCTCTCCGCAGAGAAGGAGCCGACTACGGCCGCTGGGTCCTGCTCGACTACGGCGATTTCGTCATCCACCTCTTTGATGCCGAGACACGCGAATTCTACGACCTCGAACGGCTTTGGGCCGACGCTCCGAGAGTTGAGTTCAGCGAGCCCGCTGCTACGTCCGAGGCCTGATAGAATCCCGAATCTTCCGGGGCTGTAGCTCAGCCTGGCAGAGCACTTGACTGGCAGTCAAGGGGTCAGGGGTTCGAATCCCCTCAGCTCCACCGGAGAGACAAACGTTGAAACCCTTGCTACGGCAGGGGTTTCAACGTTTATGGAGGCATCCATTCTTCGTGGCGGGCGACCGTCGGACGTCTACGCGGCGCCTATCCGGCGCCTATCAAGCGTCGAACATCTCTGCGAGGCGCTCCACGGCCTCGCGCTGCATGTTCGGCAGGACGGCCGAGTACACATCCAATGTCACGCTGATCGACGAGTGACCGAGTCGTTCTTGAACAACCTTTGGCGACTCTCCGGCTGACAGCAGGGCGGTGGCGTGGCTGTGGCGAAGCTGGCGGATCGTGATGGTCCTGAGTCCTGCCGCTCTCGAAAGAGCGACGAATCGCTTTCCGAGCCGGTAGGGTCGGAGATACGCACCGAGCTCGTCGGCCACGACCCATTCTCCAGGGTTCCACGCCTCGCCCGCACGCAGACGCTCCTCGAGTTGGGTGCGGCGCCACTCCCTCAGCATTGAGAGCGTCCGCCCATCGAGTTCGACAGTCCTCCGCGACTTCGCGGTCTTTGGCGGCTTCACGATTGGAGGTCCTCCGTCGACGATCACGACCGACCGCCGTACCGACAACCAGCCTGCCTCGAGATCGATGTCGGGCCACTGCAAACCAACCAGCTCAGATCGGCGAAGGCCGGACATGGCGGCCAGTCTCCATACTGCCGCCAGTCGTTCCGGCTGAGTGGCCTTGATGAACCTCACCAGCTCGTCAGGGGTCCAGACGTCGACCGTCACATCGCGAGGAGGCATTCTGGGTGAGTCGGCGAAGTCCGCTGGGTTACGGGCCAGCATCCCTTTGCGCACTGCAGCCTCGAGCGCCTTGTGCAGCGTCACCTGTAGGCGGCGGACGCTCGCCGGCCCCAGACCTCCCTTGCCATCGAGGCGGCCGTTCTCCGCCTTCTCTGCGAGGAATGACTCGATCATGACGGGGCTCAGCTTGGCGAGCTTCACGGATCCGAGAGCGGGCATGATGTGTCGCGTCGCTGCCGATCGATACCACGACACCGTCGCTGCCTCGAGTTGGCTCATGCCCAAG
>CAXMQQ010000039.1:0-6610 GCA_964195545.1 uncultured Acidimicrobiia bacterium
ACCGAACCGGTTGAGTCCGTCGACCAGGATGTCCCGACGCCGCTTGTAGATATCGACAACCTCAGAAACGTAGTCGTCGCATTCGTTCAGCGCGATGATCGATGCGATCTGGATGGGCTGGAACGTCCCGTAGTCGAGGTACGACTTCAGCTGACCTAGCGCTGCGATCATCTCGGGGTTCCCGACGGCGAACCCCACCCGCCAGCCTGCCATCGAGTGGCTCTTCGACAGCGTATAGAGCTCGACGCCGACATCCTTGGCGCCGGGAACCTGGAGCATGCTCGGCGGTTCGTACCCGTCGTAGACGATGTCGGCATACGCGAAGTCGTGCACGAGCATCGTGTCATTCTCCTTCGCGAACGCTACGAGGCGTTCGAAGAAGCCGATGTCGACGGTCGCCGTGGTCGGATTATGAGGGAAGGACGTCACGATCACCCGCGGTCGTGGCCACGAATTGTGGTACGCCTCGGTGAGTCGCTCGAAGAATTCGGCCCCGGTCGAGAGATGCACCCGCTGGACCTCGGCACCGGATAGCACGGCCGCGTAGATGTGGATCGGATACGACGGTTCGGGAACCAGAGCAACGTCACCGGGTTGGACGAGCGCCCACATGAGATGCGACAGGCCTTCCTTCGCACCGATCGTGTTGATGATCTCGGTCTCGGGATCGAGTTCCACGCCGTGACGGCGCATGTATCGGTCGGCAACCGCCTTGCGGAGGTTCGGTATGCCGCGAGATGCCGAATAACGATGGTTCTTCTCGCTTTGCGCCGCTTCCACAAGCTTGTCGACGACGATCGGTGGTGACGGAATATCCGGATTCCCGAAACCCAGGTCGATGATGTCGATCCCGCTCCTACGAGCTTCGAGTACTTTCTTCGTGACCTTGGCGAAGACGTACGGGGGCAGATTGTCGATTCGTCGGAAATCCATTCAGCGAGCGTAGGCCCGACGCCGGCGGTTCGGAAGGATCCGTTCCGGATCTACTCAGCCCGGAAGCAGTTTGCGGAGCGGGCCGGGGACGATCTCGGCACCCCACTCGGTCGCGGCGAGTACGAGGTCGAGTGAGTCCACCGAACCGTCCCAGTGCTCTTCGGCGATCTCCCGGCCAGCGCCGTCGACGAGATGGTTCAGCGCGATAGCGACGACGATCAGGTCATCGAGTTGTCCGATCCCTGCGATGAAGTCGGGAATCAAGTCGATCGGCGAGATCACGTAGATCATGGCCGCAGCGGCAAATGTCTTCCTCTTCACCGAAACCCGAGGGTCACGTGCGATTCGACCGAGAAGCTTGACGATGTTGGGGATCATGAGAATCGCTTCGCGAGCGATCGCACGCGCGTCTCGCTTCGGAACCGGATTCGTATCGAGTCGTGACATGCTCACGAGCGTATCGACGAAGCGAGGTATGCGGCACCGATGGCCCCTGCTCGTGGACCGGCTCCTGCGACCAGGATCGGTGGAAGCAAGCGGTGGCTACCCCCGTGGAGGGTCTCGGCCGCGATTCGTCGCGCGGGTCCGAGTAGCCCCTCGCCCACTGAACCGAGACCGCCACCAACGACGATGAGTTCCGGGTCGAAGATCGCGATCAGATTCGCCAAGCCGCGCCCGAGTTGGGACCCAACCTCGGCGACGAGGCCACGTGCGACTTCGTCTCCACTGTCCGCTGCTGCCGTGACGTCCTCTCCCGTGATCGGCCGCGAACCGAACCTCCCGGCAAGGGACCCTTCGGGGTTGAGGCTCATGACTTCACGGGCCAACCGCACCAGGGCCGGGCCGGATGCAACGGTCTCCCAACACCCCCGTTTCCCACAGTCGCACAGCAGGCCGCCCGGGTCGTGTTTGATGTGTCCCCACTCCCCCGCAAACGACTCGCCTCGGTAGACGGATCCGTCGACCATGATCGCTCCACCGATTCCGGTTCCGAGCGTGACGAGCAGGAAGTCGTCGAACCCTCGGGCTGCACCGCCAACACGTTCACCGAACGCAGCGACGTTCGCGTCGTTGTCGACGGCAACCGGAACCTTGAGTTCCTCCTCTAGAAGAGACTTGACGGGGACATTCGTGCCTTCGACGTGGGGTCCCCAGGCCAAGATGCCCTCTGGCCACTGGACGAGACCGGCGACACCTACACCAACGGCCTCCACATCGTCGGCCCACACACCACGAATCGCTTCGACCGCAGTGTCGAACAACGGGCCCCGTCGCGTCGCAGTGTGACGCTGGTCGGCGAGACCACCGTCGTCGAGACGCACGGCGAGGGCTTTCGATCCTCCAATGTCGATTCCGATGGTGCTCATCGCCGCCAGGCTATCAGGACTCGGGTAGCCGGGAACCAAATACCTGCCGGCGAGCGTCCGATCGGTGATCGAGCTTGGAGGCTCAGATGAAGCGAATCGTCACCATCGCCGTAGCGGCAGCACTGCTGCTGTCCGCATGTGCACTGCCGACCGGCTCCGCAGAGCCGACAACTTCAACGGAGGTGACGACGACGGTCGTCGAGATACCTCACCCGTCAGCATCGCGAACGCTCATGCCTTTCGATGCCTGCAACGAACTGCTCGACTGGACGATCGGGCATGCACTTGAGCGTGTCGGGCCGTACGGTCTCGACGGGTACAGTGTCTATCCGGTGTTCGCCGAATTCTCTGAAGCCGGTGGCAATCTGGATTCCGCGGTCCCATCGACCGCCACACGGGTCGAGAAGAGCGACGTGATCGGCACGAACCTGCAGGAGGCCGGCGTCGACGAACCGGACCTCGTCAAGACCGACGGCAGCCGGATCGTCGCAGTGAGCGGAAGTACCCTTCACGTCCTCAGCATCGATGGACATCGGCTGACACTCGAAGGGTCCGTCGACCTCGGATTCTGGACGCAGGATCTCTTCCTCGACGGTGACCGTGCGATCGCTATCGCAGACGGCGGCTACGACGCCATCCCATTCCGTGAGGACGTTGTCGGTACAGAAGGTGTGAGCGCACCGATGTACACGTCCGTCCTGACGATCGCGGAGATCGACCTCTCCGATCTCGGCGATCCCGAACTCGCGAGAACCCTTCGTATCGACGGTCGGTATGTCTCGTCTCGCATGGTCGACGGCGCAGTACGCCTCGTGGTGTCATCGGGGCCGACCGGGTTTGCATGGGCATACCCCGAGGGCGGCGGTCTCCGCTCCGAGCGGGAGGCCGAGAAGAAGAATCGGGAGACTATCGAGAGTTCAACCATCGAGAACTGGCTTCCCTATTTCATCATCACGGACCACGAAGGCAGAGACGAGATCGTCGCCGAGGGCACCTTGCTCGCATGCGATCGCACCCACCATCCGGACGAGTTCTCGGGGTTCACGACACTCTCGCTCGTAACACTTGACCCGAACGCCCTCAACATTGTCGATTCGACGGGTGTCTTCGCGGATGGCGACATCGTGTACTCATCCGATGATGCGACCTATGTAGCCACGACCCAATGGCAGGATCCGGTGATCTTCGAGCGCGGAGAACGCCCTGAGGGCGCGAAGACGCAGATCCACAAGTTCTCCCTCTCCCCGTCTGGCGCCAACTATCGGGCGTCGGGAGCAGTGCCCGGATACATGCTGAGCCAGTGGTCGATGTCAGAGCACGACGGCTATCTGCGTGTTGCATCAACCAGTTCGCCGCAGTGGTGGGACGGGCCAGAGTCGGAGTCGATGGTCACCGTGCTCGACACGGCAGGGGACGAACTCGTGAAGGTCGGAAGTGTCGACGGACTCGGCCGAGGGGAACGGATCTATTCCGTGCGCTTCCTCGCCGATCGAGGGTACGTCGTGACGTTCCGGCAGGTCGATCCGCTCTATGTCATCGATCTCTCGGATCCTGAGGATCCGAGCATCGAAGGTGCACTGAAGATCCCCGGCTACTCGGCCTACCTGCACCCGATCGCGGGTGACCACCTGCTCGGCGTCGGACAGGACGCCGACCTGGATGGTCGCACCCTCGGTCTTCAGGCATCCCTCTTCGACGTGTCGGATGCCGACGATCCGGTGAGGACCGACCGCTTCACGATGAAGGGCGCCCAGTCGGAGTTGGAATGGGATCACCACGCCTTCCTCCATGACCCGTCATCGGGCCTGACAGTCTTCCCCTATCAGCGGTGGGATGAGACAAACGACGGGCCACCGCCGACCGGGGCGCTCGTACTGACGGTCACCGAAGACGGGATCCGAAAGGCCGGTGTCATCTCACACGACCAGAACGGGTCTGACTGGTGGATGCCCATCCGCCGCACTCTCCTGATCGACGGCAACCTGATCACCATCTCCGACGGCGGAGTAATGGTCTCAGACCCCGACACCCTCGAAACCCTCGATTGGGCAACGTTCTGAACGGACCGGGACATGAGAGGAGAGACAAGAGATCTGAAGTGTGGTTGTCTCGTGTCGCAAGTCTCATGTCGTGAGTCTGCCCGGTGCGGACTATCGACTACCAATCGAGTAGGCCTCGTCCGGTGGCCTACTCGATCGTGATCCTCGTCGGGCCACTTGAGTCGTCTTCGTCGTCGGCGGGTTCGCGCACGGCGGTGACGATCTCGTCGACGAAGGCGGCGACCCCGCCGACGACCTCATAGGTGGCCTTGGCCATGTGCACTCCTGCGCGGCGGAGTCCATTCTGAATCGGACGCTGTTCCTTGAACCGGTCCCACATCATTCCACCATCCCAAACATCACTCGGAGTTCGCCCTCATGTAGTTTGGCACCCAGAACGTGTCGGCGTCGGAGGGAATCCGGCAGCACGATGGAACGCCGGTATGGGCCGATCGTGACGAACAGTTCGTGCTCGTGGCGCATCATGTCGACGTCAGAGTGCTCGGCAAACGGCATCCCGACAACCAGCACGACGTTCTCCCCGTCGTCCTCGACGCGGAACGGGCGGCCTTCCGAAAGCCGTTCTGTTGGATCCGTATCGCCGAAGAGTTCCGTGCCGACGACTCTGAGCCGGTCGATGCCCACCATCTCCTCGTCGAAGAGACGAAGTCGCCGGATGTCGACGTCGGCGAATCCTTCTTCGACCGATTCGAGATGAGTTGCCTGGATCTCCCTCCACCGATCGAAATACGGGTCGGTAACGACATCGGGGAGTACACGGTTCACGATCGCCGCGTCAACCGCGTATCCGAACAGCCCGAGATACGTGTAAGTGCGCCGGGCCTCGGCGATCACCATCTTCTCCGGGTTCATCACCAAACGCGCCGATGTGATCTCAGGATCACCGAGGATGTCGCGTATGCCGTCGATGCGTTCGTAGAACCGGGAGACGGAGTCGAACACCTGCTCGTCTGCGATCGGCATCGACGAAACCCGTGTCATCACGGGACGAACGACCTTCGCCATCTTGCGCCCCACTGGGAACATCTTCTCCATGTACCACGACATGACCTCCGGAAGGCTCAACAGTCGAAGCGTCTCGGCGGTCGGGGCGCAGTCGACGATGATCGTGTCGTACTCGTTCGACTCAACGTGATCCTTGACGCTCGCAAGCGAGAAGAGTTCGTCCATGCCGGGGAACACCGTCAGTTCTTCTGCTTCGATGCCTTTGAGGCCTGACCAGTCGAAGATCTCAGTTAGATAGTCGCGAACGGCGCCCCAGGATTCTTCGAGGCGCTGTTGCGAGTCGATCTGTTGAGCGCTCAGCCCACCAACAACCCTGGTGGGAGCGTCACCGAGTTGGATCTGGTACGCATCTGCGAGAGAGTGAGCGGGGTCGGTCGACATGACGAGCGTCCGATGACCGAGATCCGCGGCACGAATCGCCGTGGCTGCGGCAACGGTTGTCTTCCCCACGCCACCCTTCCCGGTGACGAGGATGACACGCATCAGCCAGCTTCTTCCGCTCGCTTCTTGAGACCCCGCAGCGCCGTACCGACGATCTGTTTCTCTGCCTGTCTTCGGAGGAAGCCGGGCACTGTGAAGTTCGGTTCGACACGAAGCGCATAGACAACCTCGGTGTTGTCTTCATCGATGACGTTGAACGTGTAGGTACCTTCGAGCAGCGTCAAGTCGTCGTCGGGCCGCGCCGTCCATGCGAACCCGTTCTCAACTTCGAAGTCGTAGTCGAGCGTGTACGAGATCTCCTTGATCATGGCATCAACGGTGAAGTCGGCAACGGTGGGTCGCCCGTACTCGTCCTGTTCGGTCACGACCACGGATTTCACTCCGCCGGCCCAGTCCGGATAGGTCTCGATGTCGAGAGCGATCTCATAGACGAACTGCTGCGATGCGGCAACTTCGATTGTCTGAACCGTGCCCTCCATCGACGCTCCTTGCCTCGGTGTTACCGAATCGTAGCCAGACCCCGGATGGTGGCGGAGCGGACGGTCAAGAGCGAACGCCGTCCGCGACGATCCGGGTGAATCGGAGTTCGTACGCGATCTGCTCGACAGGATCCGGATAGCGCCGCCTGATGGCCTGAATCCCGCGAGAGCGTTCCTCGTTCGGGAGGAGTTGGAGCGTGGAGACGAATCCTGCCTCGATCGCAGGTATCCATGCACCGGCCGTCTTGACCACGGTCTCGATCGGGTGAGTGACTGAAACTGACTTCGCCCGATCTCCCAGGTATCCCGTCACCAGGTCTGGATC
>CAXMQQ010000040.1:0-3819 GCA_964195545.1 uncultured Acidimicrobiia bacterium
AGGTGGTGGCTGACCGTCGGTTGGCTGCGGCCCGTGGGTTCGACGAGGTCACAGGCACACATCTCGCCATTCGATGCATTGGCGATCATGCTCAACAGCCGCAGTCGGATCGGGTCGGCCAGGACCCTGAAGGCGGCCGCCAGTTCGACCGCATCGTCGGTCTTGAGCGGCTCGGTGAGCATTGGCTCACAGCATGATTGGATGATCGGAACGTCCACGGCTCCATCCTATCTCCTGAGACTTCATATTGACGCCTGTCAATGTATATGATACCTTCGCATCGATAACCGTCGATATGAGGAGAGGCCATGTCAGCCGATGCCGAACTTCGCGAGACCGTGCGGAACCGATACGCCAACGCCGCACGCAGCGTCAAGCAGGGGTGCTGCGCCTCAGCCTCTGAGACGAACGGTGGTGACTTTGGGCGCGACCTCTATCCAGGAAAGGACCTCGTCGCCGTACCGGTCGGAGCTTCGAACGCCAGCCTTGGATGCGGCAATCCCGCGGCGGTAGCTGGGCTCTCCGAGGGCGAGACGGTGCTGGATCTCGGCTCCGGCGCAGGGATCGATGTTCTCTTGTCGGCAAATCGAGTGGGTCCGACCGGCTTTGTCTATGGGATCGACATGACCGATGAGATGCTCGACCTCGCCCGTGCACACGCCGACGAAGCGAAGGCGACGAACGTGGAGTTCCGCAAGGGATACATCGAGGACATTCCTCTGCTCGAGTCGTCGGTGGACGTCATCATCTCGAACTGCGTGATCAATCTGGCAGCCGACAAGTCCCTGGTCTTCGCCGAGATGTTCCGCGTGCTCCGTCCAGGCGGCCGGATCGGAATCAGCGACGTCGTCGCAGCCGACGCTCTCAGCCCCGACGAGCGCTTCGAACGTGGTAGTTGGGTCGGCTGTATCGCCGGCGCTCTCTCGTTCACCGAGTATGCCGATGGTCTGCGATCGGCCGGATTCACCGACATCGCGATCACCCCCACTCACACCGTCGCCGACGGAATGCACTCCGCGACTGTGCGGGCGAACAAGCCGTCCTGAGGTGAACTCGCCAGACAGGCAATAGATAGGTAGATCAGCAAAGTCCTGCTCGGCTGCTCCGGGACCCCAGTCCGGGCAACGATCCGTACATCTCAGGTTGACCCTCTGTTTCCTTGATGGGTGAGATAGTTTCCCAATCCATGTTCTGAGTATTGAGGGCGTGAAAGGGATTGGATCATTGTGGAGGAAGCCCCCCTGTGGTGAGAGGAAGCTCCCCTGCGGATTCGCTGGAGCGAATCCGCGTCCCCCAACTGCGTGGGGGGACGGAAGATGGCAGACACTCCGCGGCCCTATCCAGTGAGCACCTCGGGACTATGTGCTCGGTACGCCCGGCGTAGCCGGGCCGAAGTACTCGGCCAGCCGTTGGTCGGCTTGCTCGCCGAACAGGATCTCTGCGGCTTCGTGCAGACCCGGTGATACACGCACGTCGTCTTCCCTGATCACCTGCGTGATCTTCGACCGGCGGCGGAGGAAGTCCTCGAGTTTCGTCACCATCTCCGTTTCGGCTGCCAAGTGCAGTTCTACCCGGAGGTAGTCGGCGCTCTCGATGATGTCGTTCCCCATCGACGGATCCTGTCGGATCTCGTCGAGCATCTCGAACGCCCTCCGTCCGTATCGGCGCCAGAGACGATCAGAGAGCGGCTCCACCTCCGGTTTGTGGCGGAGATCATCGAGGCGCATCAGCCTGGCCTGGCGGTAGAACTCTTCGCGGGTTGCCTTCGCCGGCTCCCCGTACCAATTGTGCGTGTCCTTTTCGAGAGGGACGCCGAGCCGTTCGACTTCGTCGGCGACTTCCTCCCCGACGTTGAGACAATCGGTCAGCTTGCCACCGAAGATCGAGATCACGCTTCCGGCGTCGTCGGTTTCGATCTCGTGCTTGCGGGACAGCTTCGTCCAGTCAACGTCCTTCTGATCGCCCCCTCCTGCGGCGACAACGAGCGGGCGGACTCCGCTGCGGTCGGCGATGATGTCTGCCGCCGTCAACGGCTCCGGCAGATCGAGGCGACTGTTGATCTGGTCGAGCAGGAAGTTCCGATCCTCGTCCGTGACCTCAGTGAACGGCGTGTCGACCCGGGTGTCGGTGGTCCCGATCACCGACCGCCGACCCATGGGGATGACATAGAAGAGTCGACCCGTGTCGTCGTAGAACGCCAGCACACGTTGATTCGGAGTGATTTGGGGGACGACGAGGTGGATGCCCTTCGAGTAGACGATCCGATGGGCGGTTCGGACACCGAGTTCGCTGCTCAGATTGTCGATGAATGGACCCGCGGCGTTGATCACGACGCGAGCCGCGCACGTGAACGATTCGCCACCGGAGTTGACGTCTTTGAGCGTGACCTGCCACCGTCCGTCCCTGCGCTCGGCTCCCGCCACCTCGACGTAGTTCGCAGCCGTCGCTCCGACGTCGAGAGCGGATCGCACGAAGCTGAAAACGAAACGCGAGTCGTTGTCCGGCAGGTAGGCGTCGTAGTACTCGATCCCCCCGACGGCTCCGTCGGTGTTCACCATCGGCTCGAGCTGCTCGATCTTCTTGGGGTCGAGGTATCGCGGGCGGTGTGTCCGGAAGCTCCCGATCCCCCAGTACCCGGTTGCGCCCAGAGCCGCGAGCCACGTGGGGTGCGGCGAAGATTCGTCGAGGGTCGCGAGGAATGGAATCGGTTTGATGTTGTCCGGGTAGGACTTGATGAGGCGGTTCCGCGACACACAGAGCTTGCGGACGAGCAGAATCTCGTAGCCCTCGAGGTACTTGAAGCCGCCCCACACGAGGTTCGACGACTCCTGGCTCGTGAAACTCCCGAAGTCGCCGCGATCGACGAGCGCCACGTTTGCCCCCCGCCCGGCGAGGACTGCGGCAGAGACGGCACCGTTGATCCCCCCTCCGATGATCAGAACGTCGAACGAGCCGCCATTGAGTTTCGCGAGCGCGGTGTTACGAAGAGCCATGATTGCGAGGGTACCTGTCTATTCGGAGCCGGACGGGAGGAGAAAGGCCTACTTCTGCTGGCCGATCGCGAAACCGCTCATGAACGGCTTCTGCATGAGCATGAAGATGATTGCCGGCGGGATCGACGCGAGGATTGCTGCGAGCATCAGGGGGCCGTAGGTCAAGGAGCCGTCGACGTTCGTGAGCGTCTGGAGTGCGACCTGAACGACCTGCTTCGACTCGTCTCTGATGATCAGACTCGGCCACAGGAACATGTTCCACGTGTAGACGAACTGGATCACGAATAGCGCAGCGATGACGTTCCACGAGAGCGGAATCAACACCTTGGTGAGGAACTGGATTGGTGATGCCCCGTCGATCTGAGACGCTTCGAGTAACTCAGCCGGGAGGTTCGCGAAGTGCTGCCGGAACAGGAATGCTCCGGTTGCCGATGCCAGGAACGGCACGGTGATCGATGCCATCGTGTCCTGCCATCCGATCTCCGAGACGAATCGGAACATCGCCAGGATCATGACCTCCGTGGGCATCATCAGCGTGACGAGGACCAGGAAGAACACGATCCACTTGCCCCGGAACTTGAAGTAGACGAACGCCAGGCCGGCAAGGAGCGACAGGACGGTCTTCCCGGTCGTGACCAGGATCGCTTGCACCGTTGAGTTCCACATGGCGCCGGCGAAGTCCCTTCCGAACCAGACGGTATCGAAGTGCGACTTCAGGGCACTGCCCGGCGTCAACTGGAATGAGAAGATTTCCGCGTTGGTCTGCGTGGAGATCAGCGCCGCGTACAGCAGCGGGAACGCGATCACGAACGCCGTCAACGACAGT
>CAXMQQ010000041.1:0-16095 GCA_964195545.1 uncultured Acidimicrobiia bacterium
CAGGGCCTTCAACGTCCTGTTCAGCTGAGAACACCGACCGATCAACAGACGTAGTCCCCGGATTTGAGCCACCTGAGAGCAAAGAACCTCTCCCCAGCCGGGATGAAGAAAGCGCCATGCGGAACACAACCGCGGCGGCGAACGCCTCCCGGTCCTTGTTGTTGAATGCTTCAACGAGCGTGTGGACCACCCGCACATAGCGGCACCTGTGGATGCCTCAATCAGCCGTTCAGTGCTGCCGACTCCTGAACTCAACGCTGTAGGGGCGGCTGGAACTCGAGGCACGGACACTTCAACCGGCCTGCGACCACATTGCGTCCACATGACGCTGAGAACCGCCGAGAACCAACGCAAGATGATGAGCGTCCGAAACCCTTGAGACACAGGGCCTGTCGCCGTATGGCGCCGGTTCTACAAGCGCGCGAAATGGCCTTCAGAAACCTTCACACGGCAGAGGCACTGGGTTCGAGATTCGGAACGTCCGCCTTCGGGACTGTCCAGGGTGAGTTCATCGAAGGTGCTTGGCAGGAACAGCGGCGGTCGCTGACACCCGATGTGGATCGTCGGAGGCGGGGTGCTCGGTGTCGGATTTGAGTACGCTGGGATGATACGAAAGGACCGGCGTGGGACTTTTCGAGGATGGGTCGGGTGGTGGGGTGCGGTTGGCGCGACTCGACGAAGTCGACTCTCTGGCCCAGGTTCTCACAGGCGCCTTTGGGGAAGACCCGATGATGAGATGGTTCATCCCTGGTGACGAGCGGTGGGGTCGGCAGGCCTCTCGGTTGTTTGCTTGGTACGTGCACCGGCGGATTCGGCACGGGACGGCGTTTTCGACAGAGGACGGGCGATCCGTGGCGTTGTGGGACGATCCCGATCATGTGCACATGACGGTCTCTGAGCGGTTGGGGGAGACTGCGATGGGCGCCCGGGTGTTCGGCGGTACCGCCGGCCGGGCCGCTCGAGGCGCGGCGCTGATGAAGGCCCATCACCCGCAGTTCCCTCACTGGTATCTCCACATCATCGGTGTGGCACCGGAACTGCGGGGTTGCGGGGTTGGTTCGATGCTCCTCCGGCCCGTGTTGACCCGGTGTGACCAGGAGGGCATACGAGCCTTTCTAGAGGCCTCGAGTCCGCGCAACGTTCCGCTTTACGAGCGCCATGGGTTCGAGGTCGTCGAGGAGGTGCGGTTCCCGAAAGGACCGCCGTACTTCGCGATGGTTCGTCTACCTCGGATCTGACAGTCGCCCGGGTGGCGCGTGGGTTGTCCTGTTAGGGTGAACCGGGAGCAGGTCGAGGTGAGGTGATGACTTCTTCTACGTCGGCTGCCGGATCCTTGGAGATGTTGCGCGCTTGGATCTACCTGACTGGAGTCCTTCCCCTCTTCGAAGATCTCGTCCTCTACGACAAGCTGGCAGGGGCGGCCATTGCTGGACGAAGTCTGGTCGTCCAGTTCGAGGTCAGGCACGGCCCGATGGCACATCTAGACATCGACGCCGACACGATCCGGTACGGTCCGGGTTCCCACCCCCGTCCCGACGTGCGGCTGATGTTCAATACGCCGGAGCGGCTCAACCGCATGTTCGGCGGCGAACAGGTACGCCCCGGGTTGCGGAAGGGGTTCCGACACCTGCGATTCCTCATGGGCGGGTTCCCGACCCTGGCCGGCCGTTTGAGCTACTACCTGGAAGGCGAGGGATCTCACGCTGTCGAGCCGGATGATGAGATGCGACGATTCGTGGTCGGTCTGCGCTTGCGGGCGTTGCTGGGGGGAGCAGCCGCCGTCGCCGGCCACGACAACTGGTTGTCGGACGTGGCCCAACACACCCCTGTGGGGAAGCTTCACATGAAGGTGCTCCCCGATGGGCCGCAGGGAACCCTCGAAAAGGCCGTCTACGACAGCACACACGAGTTCGTGGCCAGCTTCGGGGAGGTAGCCGACCACCCGAATGCGATCATGGAGTTCACGAATCTCAACGCAGCCTGGCGCGTCGTCAGCGGAGACATCAGTTTCGGCGAAGCCGCCAGTCTCGGCGACGTCCACCTGGCAGGGAACATCGTGCTGGCAGACCAGATGAACATCTTCATGCATCGACTGGTCACCGTTATGGGCTTCTAACAGGAGAGGAAGCATCATGGACATCCGGTATGAGAGGTCGATGGAATTGTTCCGTCGAGCAACTCGAGTGATCCCGGGTGGGATCTACGGCTTCAAGAATCCCATCTCTTGTCTCCCCGGAGCGAGTCCCTACTACGCCGAGCGTGCAGCCGGGGCCCGCTTCTGGGACGTCGACGGCAACGAGTACCTCGACTTCCTCTGCGGATACGGTCCCGTCGTGCTCGGGCACTGCGACCCCGACGTCGAGGCTGCCGTTCGAGACGCTATGGCCGCAGGCGTGTGTTGGAACCACCCCGGTAAGGAGATGGTGCAGCTGGCGGAGCGGTTCGTCGAGCTCATTTCCGTGGCCGACTGGGCGGTGTTCGGCAAGAACGGTGTGGACATGACCACCTGGGCGGTACGGGTGGCGCGAGAGCACACGGGTCGAAGCAAGGTCGTAATAGCCAAAGGCGCCTACCACGGCGCCCTCCCGTGGTGCACGGGCTACCGGGCCGGCGTCACGTCGGCGGACCGGGCCGACACTCTCGAAATGCAATGGAACAGCGTCGACGACCTGGAGCGGCTCGTGGCCGAGCATCCAGCGAGCATCGCCGGCGTGATGTTGACTCCCTACCATCACCTCTTCGCCGCTCCCCAGGAGATGCCCGCCGAAGGTTTCTGGAATGCGGTGCGCCGGATCTGCAACCGTGAAGGCATCGTGCTGATCCTCGACGACGTCCGCGCCGGATTCCGGCTCGGGCTGCACGGCAGCCATGAGATATTCGGGATCGAGCCGGATCTGGTGTGCTACTCGAAGGCCATCGGGAACGGCTACCCGATCGCCGCCGCAGTAGGAACAGATGACTTGAAGTCGGCCGCCGAGGCTATCTTCACCGCAGGGACCTACTGGTACTCGTCGGTACCAATGGCAGCGTCACTCGCCGTGCTTCGAGTCCTCGAGGACACTGATGCCATCGAGCGCATCAATCGCATGGGGAGACGGTGGGCAGACGAACTCGGACGGCTGGGGGAGGATAGCGGCTTCCGAGTCTCGGTCAGCGGTCCGCCCGGATTGACGTACCTGACGTTCGATGACGACCCAGACCTCTACCTTATGCAGCGCTTCGCCGGCGAGATGATCGCTCGAGGGGTGTTCCTCCACCCATATCACCACACCTTCCTGACCGCCGCACACACCGACGACGACATCGATCACGCCCTCGAAACACCAGCGAAGGCGTTCGAGGCCACGGCACACGCAGTCGATCACATTCCCGTGCGCTGACGGACAGACTGTCCAGGTGGCGTGCCCACCACCCCGGGCTAGGATCGACGGCCAAGACACCCCGTTTCGGTTGCAGGGACGATCCCACCGTCCACCCTTCCGATTCCCGAACGTATGCGCTCGACAGCGCGGTCAAAGAGCGCCCCAAGAAGAACCCGAGAGTCGCAACCGCGGACAAGCCTGCACTTCCTGACGAGAGATGACACGCAGTTGACTCAAGAGTCCGCGGAGAGTCCGCGAGAGAACGGAAAACAGCGTGAAACGATGAAAGCTGTTGAGCAGCAAAACCCCCGGTCAGAGGGTGTTTTTGAGTGTTTCCGCTGGTCAGCGAATCCCCCTGAGTCCGCCTGGGGGTCAAGAGGTCGCCGGTTCAAATCCGGCCAGCCCGACGGAGAGAACCCCGCGACCACAACGGCTGCGAGGTTTCACCGCGTCGCGATCAGCGGAGTAGCACGCAACCCAACGCAGTCCGACCGAGATTTGGAGCGCTAGCGTCACTGACGACCATCCAGTCGACCCGTCTCATCGGAGGCCCTGTGAAGACACCGTGGAGCAAGAACCCACAGTACGTCGAGTGGGACCTCACCGGCAGTGCAGCCAGCGGCCTTGGCGCAGTGATCTACCCATCGGCGGCACCGATGGTTGTAGTGAACGAGTTGAGGCCCGAGTACCGAACCTATGAGGCAGTTGCTGCGGCGGTGGGGATGTGGGTCTCAACGGTGTCGGATCAGTACCGGCTCAACGAAGAGTTCGAGCGATTCAAGGCGCTCGCCCACGAGATGGAGGGCGACGCGCCGCCCGAAGAGGGCCTCGGCTACGTCAAGCCGCCACGACGCTGAATCCTGCTCCCGATCATTCCTCTTCGATCTCGTAGATTCGATCGATGTACCGGGTCATCAACTCGTTCACGGCGCCGCGTGCCGGGAAGGTAGCGGCCATGCCGTACATGGGAGCAGCACCGGTCGTTGCCGTACCACCGGCAGCCCGGGCTCCATCGACGGTATCTGAGAGATCTGCAAGGAACCGTTCGACAACGCCCGGCTGGGTGTGTCGGAGGGTGACGGCGATGTGCACGGCTGGCGGATGGTGCAGGCCGTTGAGGCTCCAGCCATGTTGGGCCATCCGGGCCATGACCTCGTAGATGTCGACGTTATCGGATGCGAAGGCGATTACCCAGAGCGGGTCGCCGAGCACCCGCAATCCTTCGATCTCGCTGATGCCTTCTCGGATTTGGGAGCCGGACTTCAGAATCGCCTCCGTTGCGCGCAGATACCCGTCTTCCCCCATGGCCAGGAGCGCAGCCCACGCCGCGGCGAGGAGTCCGCCGGGGCGACTACCAGCGAGAGTGGGGGAGTAGTAGAGGCCTCCCGGCCACTCCGTCGCCACGTAGAACTGGTGTCGACGCAGTTCACGGCCTCGGTAGAGAACCACCGAAGTTCCCTTGGCGGCGTATCCGTACTTGTGGGTGTCCGCCGACATTGACGTCACGCCCGAGAGACGAAAGTCGAACGGTGGGATCTCGCAGCCGAGGCGCTCCGCCCACGGCAGCACGAAGCCGCCGAGGCACGCGTCGGTATGGAACCCCACACCCCGCTCACGGGCCATGTCGGAGAGAGCGGGGATCGGATCGACGATGCCGTGGGGAAATCCGGGCGCAGATCCTGCGATGACGACGGTCCGCCTCGTCACAGCGTTCGCCATCGCATCGACGTCAGCCGCGAAGTCGGTTCCAACCGGGACACGGATCTGGTCGTAGCCGAAGTAGGCGGCAGCCTTGTCGAACGCGACGTGTGCCGATTCCGGGATGACCATCTGGGGTTTCGCGATGCCCGCACGATCCCGGTACGACTTCATCGCCATGATGATCGACTCCGTACCGCCAGAGGTCACGGTTCCGACGACCTCATCCCCAGCAGCCGCAGCGGCATCCGCTCCCAACATACCGGCCGTCATTGCGATGACCTCCGCCTCGAACTTCATCCCCGACGGCCAGACATCGAGGTGGAGGGGATTCGACTGCGAATGGAGCGCGTACACCTCGTTCAGGAAGGCGATGTGCTCCGCATCCCCGTGATAGACCGCACCGGAGGCGAAGCCGTCGCTCCACTCTCCCTGTTCTGCGTCGGCAAGTGCCGCGACGTCGTCGATCACCTCGGCCCTGGTGCGACCGGTCTCCGGGAGGCGCGAGTAGATCGCCACGTCAGCGTCGGGTCGGACGACCGGCGTCGCATCGAGCATGGATTCATATTCAGCCTCGAGGATGCCCCTTACCTTTGGGATCTTCCCTGCCGTTCCGATGATCGCCGACGCCACTCGCGGCGGGAGCTTGTCGAGGAGGCTCTTGGCGCTATCGGTCATACTCATGTGAATGTCACCCGTTGATGCGTCGATAGATGCCACGATTGGCTTTGTGGATCCGGCGGAACGTGTCGTAGAGACCGTCGTACACCACCCGATTGGCCGAGTTCGGTTCATGGGTAGTGGACGTGGGAATCATCGCGTCGATCTCGTCCCACTCGACATGTCCGAGGGCGGCATGTGCGAGCATCCCGGCGCCGCGCACGTTCACCCAGATCGGATCCTCCCGTCGGATGATCGTGCGGTCGAGAACGTCGGCGTGGATCTGTGCCCAGAGAGGGGATTGCGCGCCGCCGCCCACCATCGCGATCGGGTCGAGGCGTCGCTTCGTGAATCGCTCGACGGTCTCGAGGAGCCAGCGGGTGTTATACGCCACACCCTCGAACACCGACCGGATCATCTCCGCCCTTCCCGTATCAAGGGACTGGTTGAAGAACCCGGCACGCAGACTCGCATCTTCCACCGGGGTGCGCTCGCCGTAGAGCCACGGCGTAAAGACAACTCCACCGGAGCCGGGCGCAACTGATGCAGCCACGGTGTTGAATTCTTCGTACACCTTTGCGTCGATGTCGCGCTCGGGAAGGAGGATCGACGCGAGCCAATCGATCGCCTTTCCTGCGGTCTCCTGTTCATTGGCAACAAGCCACCGACCGGGAACCGCTGCCGGCAGGGAAGCGATCGAGTGCAAGAGATCTGTCTTCTTGTACGGCACGTGACAACTCAGCCACGACGACGTTCCGATGTAGAGATGCGCGGCATAGTCACGCACGGTGCCGGCTCCGATACCCGCAGAGTGAACGTCGGGTGTCCCTGCAATGACGGGAGTCCCAACCGGGAGTCCGAGTTCCTCCGCAGCGGATGGCGTGAGGCCTCCGATCACGTCGGTGGCTGGACACAGTTCCGGGAACTGGGCACGTTCTAGGTCGGCGTATCCAAGGAGTATCTCGTCGTAGCCGACCGCGTGTGGATCTCGATTGTCGGTGATCCAGTGCAGTGCAATCGAGTCGTACGAGGCAACTGACCGACCCGTCAGGCGCAGATTGATGTAGTCCTTGGGTTCGAGGAACGTCGCAGCAGCGTCATAGACCTCGGGACGTTCATTCCTCAAGAACAGGATGTGAGCGATCGGATCCTTGCCGGCCCCCGACGGTGCACCGCCCGTCGACGAGACCCACCGACGGGCCCGACGCGGTTCGAAACCCTGGATCTTGATTCGACCCGGTGCGGTGAGTTCCTCGAGATACCGAGCACCGCGTGAATCCATCCAGATGATGGCGTTGCCAATCGCTACTCCCTCAGCGTCAACCGCGACCGTTCCCGACCACTGCGAAGTCACCGAGACGGCCGTGACCTCAACCGAATGAGCCGCTGCGACGGTCTCTCCCACCGCCGCGGTGATTGCACCCCACCAGGCTCGAGGATCCTGCTCTGCACCTCCACCGTCGAGGAGGATGAGGTCAACGGGTGCAGTGGCTTTTGCCGAGACGCTCCCATGATTCGATACGAGGGCCACCTTCGGGCCTGACGTCCCGAGGTCGATCGCCAGCACATATGAAGGCACTTCCACGGCACACACGCTACCCGGTCAGGATCCGGTTCTGCCCGCGCCTCGGTCCGACAAGGGGATCCGACGGAGAACGAGGTCAGCTGGAGAAGTGGTCAAACCACCAAGGTGCAACCTCGTCGAGAGTCGGCAATGTGAGATCGAAGGTCGGAGGCGACCATCCGGGGTCATCTTCGAGCCGGGACAGTCCACTCGAATCTCGACTGTAGCGCGATGACGGAGAGGTGTGCGGGTCGAGCATCGGGATGAGATTGATCGCGTCCGGGTCGTTCTCACACAATGGCACAGTCGGCCCAGTTCAAGAATCGCGATGGCCCACTGATCTCCCCGGAACGGGTATCGTGCGAACGTGCCGACCAGATTCGAGAAGGAGAAGCAGACGTGAGACTCACGACGGCGATGCTTGCCGATGCCGCACAAGTCCAAGGAGGCAAGCTCTTCGTTCTCGGTGGAGGTTTCGACACGATCAGTGCGCGATCGCTGCCCGTCGTACACCGGAATCTGACGCTTGCGATGGTGGCGGAGATCGATCCGGAGGAGCGGCATCGGGAACTCGAGATCGTGATCACGCTTGTCGACGAGGACGGCCATGGACTCGATGTCGAAGCGAGGGGGAAGCTCCGGGTCGGTGCACCTCCGAACCTCCCGCCTGGGGCCACCAGCATCGTTCCGATCGTGAGTCCCTTCCACAACATCCAATTCACCGAGGCCAAGGGCTACGCCTTCGTCGTCTCATTCGAGGACGAGGAGATCGCACGTGTGCGTTTCCGAGTCGTCCAGGTGTCGTAGACCGTGCAAGGAGCAGTGAACGTACCGAACGCAGTCTCAGTCGTTCGGCTCCTCCTCATCCCCGTCTTCGTCTGGCTGGTTCTCATCGAGCAGACGGCTTGGGCAGGGGCACTCCTGGGGGTCATCGGTGCTACCGACTGGATAGACGGGTACATCGCACGACGCTTCGATCAGGTCACAGAGGTCGGAAAGATGCTCGACCCGATCGCCGACCGACTCGCCGTCGCAGTCGCCGTCATCCTGGGGCTGATCACCGGTGTCCTTCCGTGGGCCTTCGGCTGGGCGATCATCATCAGGGAGATCGTCATCAGCATCGGTGCGGCCTACGGATGGTCGAAGGGTGTGAGGCGGCTCGATGTGCGCTGGCTCGGCAAGCTCGCGACGCTGCTGCTCTACTTCTCCATCACGACGTTCTACATTGCCGATGGACTCGATGTGGAGTGGCTGTGGTGGGTTTCCCTCGCGATCGGTGTTCCGGGACTCATGACGTACTACATCGTCGCATTCAGCTATCTCGGTGACATGCGATCCGCGATCGCGGCGGTGGAGACGTCCGACCCAACCCGGTAGACTCACCACACCCGAGTGGACAGGAGACGTCGGTGCAGATTCCAGAGGACCTTCGATACACGGAAAATCACGAGTGGGTCCGCCTCGAGAGTGACGGCGCCGTGACCATCGGCATCAGCGAGTACGCACAAGATACCCTCGGCGACATCGTGTACGTGGATCTCCCCGACGTCGGCCGCAGCGTCGAGGCAGGGGAGAGCATCGCAGAGGTCGAGTCAACGAAATCGGTGAACGACGTCTATGCCCCGCTTCCTGGAGTTATTGCGTCCGTCAACGAGCCGTTGATGGACGCCCCAGAACTCGTCAACTCCGATCCGTTCGGCGCCGGCTGGTTTGTCACGATCACCCCCACCGATGCGGCCAGCCTCGATGTCCTGATGGACGCAGTTGCCTATGCGGCATTCACGGACGAGTAGGGGACAGGGGAAAGGGTACAGGTCCGACTAGTACTCAATAGTCAGCACCGGCGTAAACCCTCAAGGAACGGTAGAGGGTTGTTGTAGTATGGGTGCATGGCACGTCATGATGAGCAGCAAGAACCGGACGTCGACCGAGATTCAACCATCACCTTCAGCCCTGTTCGAGACGCCTCTGCGAGCGGCGCCTCCGGCACTACCGTCGCCGGCGCGTTCGGCTGGGCGCTCATCGTTGAAACGGGACCTCAAGCCGGATTGACCTACGTTCTGGCGGACGGTGACACGATCGCTGGTCGAGGAGCGAACTGCGATATTTTCCTCGGTGATGTCACGGTCTCGCGTGAGCACGCCCGATTCTCCATCGAAGACGGCGTACTCCGAATCCAGGATCTCGGTTCTACGAACGGCACGTACGTCAACGGTGCGTGGGCGGATGCGTATGCACTCTCGGCAGGCGACGAAGTGATCATCGGCAAGTTCCATCTCATCGTTGCCCGCGGGAACATCTGATGTCCACGGTACCGCTACGGGCCGCCCGCACACGCAGTATCGGTGAGGTCATCAACCTCCTCAAATCTGAGTATCCAGATGTCACCGTCTCGAAATTGAGATTCCTCGAGAGTCAGGGTCTGGTTGAACCGAGTAGATCAGCATCGGGCTATCGGATCTTCACTGAGGAAGACGTCCGCCGCATCGAGTACGTCTTGAAGGAGCAGCGCGATCACTACCTGCCCTTGAAGGTGATCAAGTCGAAGCTCGCGGCTTGGGAGCACGGGGACGAGTCGCCGGTCTCACCCGAAACGGGGCCTCCGCCGGAGGCTTACTTTGCGACCTCAGGCGTCTCGCTGACACCCGCCGAGCTGATGCGATCCTCGGGCTTGTCCGCTCATCAACTCACGAGTCTCATCGAAGTCGGGATCCTCGAACCGATGAAGCTCCCCGATGGGACCGAAGTGTTCCGTGATCACGATCTCTCCATTGCTCGCGCGACGCACCGCCTCCTCAGCCACGGCCTGGAGGTGCGGCATCTTCGATCGATACGACTCTCGGCGGATCGACAAACGGACCTTCTCGGCCAACTCGTTGCCCCATTGCTCCGTCATCGGAACCCGGAGAACCGGCACCGGGCGGCAGCGACTCTGGCAGACTGTGCTCAAGCTGCTGCAGTGCTTCAAGAAAGTATTGCTCGGGGTAGGCTTCGGGGCCTCCTCGAACGATGATTTCTACAGCCACAGCAACCCTCGTTGTCGCGCTCTTCGCACCCCTCGGATCCTTCACCACGATGCCGATAGAGCCGGTCGCGCCTCCGGTACCTCCCACGGTCAGCGCAAGTGAGTGGGCCGTCTACGACGAAACGACGGGCGTGATGCTGGCAACGTGGAACCTCGACGAGCGGCGCCCGATGGCATCGGTCACCAAGGTGATGACCGCCATGGTTGTCCTCGACGAGGTCGAGCTCGATGAGGTTGTCACGGTTCCCTCGATGGCAACGTCAAGCAGGGGGTCGAGCGCCGATCTCGTGGCAGGGGAGCAGTGGACGGTCTACGACCTGCTTGTCGCCATGCTGGTCCGATCCGGCAATGATGCCGCTGTGACACTTGCGTGGCATGTTGGCGACGGTGATATCGATTCGTTCGTTGCGAAGATGAACGCCCGTGCTGCTGAACTCGGGATGACCGATACCCACTTCGCGAATCCGAACGGACTCGATCATGCCGACCACTTCTCGACCGCCAATGATCTAGTCACGATGACCGTTGCCTCGCTCGACTACCCGGACATCCAGCAGATCGCCCGAATCAAGACGATCAAGCTGCCGGAAGACCCGACCGGCAAGGTCCGGCAGGTCAACAACACGAACCGGCTCCTCGGCACCTATCCAGGGGTTGTGGGGCTGAAGACCGGAGACACACCCTTTGCGAACAAGGTACTGCTCGGCGTGACCGAACGCGGACCACGGAGGATCGTCACCGTGGTGATGGGATCTGACGATCACTTCAGCGACAGCCGCGAACTCATCGACTGGGCATATGGCACGTACGGCCTACACGATCGGTGGCTCCGACCCTTCTTCTCCGAGCAAGGTGGCGGTGCGACCGTCAGCACGGATCTTGGATTGACCGTATCAGAAGAGCGTCGTCTTGCCGCGATGCGCCGGATCGATGACGGACGGTGGCGCATGTCTTCGTTGACGGATCTTCCGAAGGCGGCACTGATAACCGAGTGGTTGAAGTCCGCTCTGCCGAGCGTGGTCGGCGGCGACCGATGATCGACCCGTATGTCGAGGTCATCGACGAGCCGACTCTTCAACGACGGATAGCAGAGCTCGGAGAGGAGGTCACCGCGAGTTTGACTGACTCCGATCCGGTGGTGATCGGGGTGCTCAAAGGATCGATACCGTTCCTCAACGATCTCACCCGACATCTCCCGTTGACCATCGAAGTGGACTTCCTCAGCCTGACCCGCTTCGGCCGGGAGGGGAGGGTGTCGATCGCGATGGATCTCTCCGTTCCGGTTGAGGGCCGATCGGTGTTGATCGTCGAAGACATCGTCGACACGGGCCTGACGCTCGTGACGATGCGCAAGATGCTGATGGCGCGAGGGGCCAAGAGCGTTACGACGGTCGCTCTCCTCGACAAGGCAAAACGACGGATCGTGGAGGTCCCGGTGGAACATCGTGGCTTCGAGGTCGGCGATGAATTCCTGCTCGGATACGGCATGGATTGGCAGGGTCGCTATCGAAACGTCTCATCCGTCTGGGCCGTGATGGATCTCTCTGTGCTCACCACGGATCCGGATTCGTTCGGCCGACGAGTGTTCGCCTGAGCGGTTCGGTACCGAACCGACGGTCCGCTGGTGATAGGCTGAACGCATGAGCGATCGGGTTGCCATGGAAGTCGTCGGTGTTCGAGTGGAACTTCCCACGAACACGCCGATTCTGCTCCTCAGAGAGCGCGAGGGCACCCGTTATCTGCCGATATGGATCGGTACACCTGAGGCCACAGCGATCGCCCTGGCACTCGAGGGCATCGAGACCGCACGCCCTCTCACACACGATCTGATGAAGTCCCTGCTTGACGCTCTCGGGGCGGACATCGAACGCGTCGACGTGACGTCGCTCGACGAGGGCACGTTCTTCGCTGATCTCGTCATCGAATCCGACGGCGAGGAGTTGACGATCTCTTCAAGGCCTTCAGACGCTATCGCATTGGCCACAAGATCAGGCGCCCCGGTCTTCGCGTCCAGAGCGCTGCTCGACGAGGCGGGTATCGAGATTCACGACGACAACGAGGAAGCTGAGATCGAGCGGTTCCGCGAGTTCCTCGACGACGTCATCCCCGAAGACTTCGAGCACGGCGCCAATTCGTAGCGTCGGAGTGCGTGCGGCGGCTGACTTATCCACAAGGGTTGTTGACAACGTGCATGCTTCGGTCCTAGTTTCACCGCCGTAGTTTCAGCTGGCGAAATTACGTTCATGTAAGCAGTGCGAACTGGGAGGCACACGGAAATGGTGGACAGCAGGAACGATCAGGCCATCGACGGGTATCGAGCCCCTCAGGTGTGCAATCTGGTCGGCATCACATATCGTCAGCTCGACTATTGGGCCCGGACCGGGCTCATCACCCCGTCGCTCCAACAGGCGAAGGGATCGGGGAGTCAGCGTCTCTACGCGTTCCCCGACATCGTACAACTCAAGGTGGTCAAGCGCCTCCTCGACGCCGGCATGTCGTTGAAGAAGATCCGCAAGGCGATGGACATCCTGCGTGATGAACTCGCGTCAGAGAGCCCCCTCTCCAACGTCACACTGCTCTCTGACGGCAAGACGATATACGCGGCACACAGCCCATCGGAGGTCGTCGACGTCTTCCGGGGTGGCCAGGGTGTCTTCGGTATCGCGGTCGGACCGGTGCAACAGGAACTCGTCGGTGAGATCCACCGCCTGTTCCCGGATCGCGCTATTCCGAGCGAGCACGAGGTGAAGGCATCAACGGCAGCGGCTCAGTAATCGACGATCTCCTCGCAGGGCCGGCCGATGAAGTCGACTTCGCCCATTCAAGCGAGCGAGAGTTCGCGCGCCTGCTCGACTTCTACGTCGTTCCCTGGGAGTACGAGCCGCGAGCTTTCACCATCGAATGGAACGGCACCGGTGTCGCCACGAAGCAGTTCCGACCCGACTTCTATCTGCCAGATGATGATCTGTTCATCGAGATTACGACGATGAACCAGAAGCTCGTCACCAAGAAGAACGGGAAGGTTCGCCGACTGCGCGAGCTCTATCCGGACGTGCGCTGCAAGATCTTCTATCAGCGGGACTATCACCATCTTCTGGTGAAGTACGGTTTGGAGCAGCCGGAGGATGTGGAGCTGCCCGAGGCACCGACGCGTATCCCCGGCCCACCGGCGGTCACGAATCTCTCCCTCAACTCCGACGCGGGCTAGCACCCTGATCGCCGACGCGATCTCCGGGATCGTCGTCGTTTCACGGGCCATGCAACCCGATATCAAGGTGCAACTCCTGGGACTCCCTGGCTCCCGGGAACTGCCGTGCATCAGCGGTCACACGGTCGTCCCCAGCTCTTGCGACGCGACGCTTGTCGTCGGACACCCCAACCATCTGGGTGTCTTCGACGGCGCTCGAGCGACTCGAACGATCGTTCTCACCGGTCGATGGTCGGCCCTCCGACCGGTACCGACGGGCGCAACAGTCATCCCTCTCGAGGATTCGATTCCTGAACACGTCGCAGCGATTGCCCTCGCCCATGTGCGCCAACTCGCGAAGCGTCTACGACAACTGAAGGGGCTGCAGGTGGCGATCCGACCGCGCAGTCCAGTCCTGATCGTCCTTCTACCCTTCTCGTCCGGAGTCGATGGTTTCACCTTCCCCGGTGTGACGACGCTGGAGAGCCACTTCCCGGAGTATCCCGGTGGTGTCAGGATCGAGCCGCCATTCGATGAAGCTGGGTTCGACGTGAGCCGATATGCTGCCGGTCTGGAACAGGTCATCATGGAGGAGACGTAGCGGTGCAGGTGTTCGGTGTCGACGTGGGCGGATCGGGTGTGAAAGGTGCACCGGTTGATCTCGAAACGGGTACGTTGGCGGCGAAGCGACTCCGCATACCCACGCCCCAGCCTTCGACCCCGGCCGCGGTTTCGGATGCCATCGCTCAAGTTGTCAAGGAGCACGATTGGGACGGACCTGTCGGCGTCACGATTCCTGGAGTGGTGCGCTCCGGCGTCGTCGAGACGGCTGCCAATATCGACGGTGGCTGGGTCGGCTTGGATGCGGCAACGATGCTCAGCAACCGCTTGGAGATGCCCGTAACGGTCCTCAATGATGCTGATGCGGCCGGGCTTGCAGAAGCACGGCATGGCGCCGCGCAGGGCGTCGGAGGCGCCGTGATCCTCCTGACGTTCGGAACCGGGATCGGCAGCGCCTATCTCTACGACGGTCGTCTCATCCCCAACACCGAACTAGGCCACCTCATCTTCAAAGGACAGCAGGCAGAGCACTATGCAGCTGGACGCCTCGTCAAACGAGGCGAGTTGGAGATCGACTGGTGGGCGTCCAGAGTGGATGAGTTGCTCAACTACATCGAGGGGTTGTTCTGGCCCGACCTGTTCGTCTTCGGCGGTGGAATCTCGAAGAGGTTCGAGACGTACTCCCATCACTTCACAGCCCAGGCGCGCATCGTGCCTGCCGTTCTCAGAAACCAGGCGGGAATCGTTGGTGCCGCCTTCGCAGCGTCGATCGGAGCAACAGATGAATGAGACCACCGGCACGTACACCACCCAGGACGGCCTGGTGTTGCACACAAGGACGTGGACACCGGAAGGGGATCCGCAACGAGCAATCCTCATCGTTCACGGCCTCGGCGAGCATTCCGGGCGATGGGACCACGTAGCGCGGTTCTTCGCCGATCGGGGATACGCCGTCTCCGCCTTCGATCTGAGGGGTCACGGTCTGTCGGAAGGCACGCGCGCCTACGCCGACTCATTCAACGACTTCGTCGACGACGTGCAAGGTATCGTCGAATCGGGACTCGTACGAACGGACATTCCCTGGGTTCTCTACGGACACTCGCTCGGTGGCCTGATCTGCGCGTACTACGTCGCAGAGGAGCGGCCACATCCCGATGCCAGCATCCTCAGCGCTCCCGCGCTCGATGCCGATGTGCCGGGGATCTTGCGGATCGCAGCACAGTTGTTTGGTCGCGTCACGCCCAAACTCGCGATGCCGAACTCCATCGACGGAGTGCAACTATCACGTGACGAGGCAGTGGGGGAGGCCTACTTCGCCGATCCTCTGGTATACACGAAAGCGACGGCTCGCCTGGGTACGGAGTTCTTCGCAGCGCAGGACCGTTCCGGTGATGTGATCGTGGGGATCGACACACCGACGCTGGTCGTTCACGGCGGCGACGACCCCCTCGTCCCGCCGTCGGCATCCGCACCACTCGCCGCGGTCGATTCAGTTGAACGGAAGGTCTATCCGGGTCTCCGACATGAAATACACAACGAACCGGATCAGGTTCAGGTCTTGTCGGAGATCGCTGCCTGGTTGGACGCAACCCTGGAATAGGCGGGACGGACCACCTCGTCGATCAGACGTCGGCGCTCCGGCCAGTCACCGAATCCGGCTTCGAACGCGTTCACTGTGATCTCTTCGAGGTCAGCCGCTTCGAGACCGAACGTGGTCGCGGCAAGTTCGTACTCGTCCGTCAGGCTGACTCGGCTCATGAGACGATTGTCGGTGTTGATCGTGACCGTGAAGCCACTCCGGTACAAGGCACCGAATGGATGCTCCGCTGCAGAGGGGAACGCCGAGGTGTCGAGGTTTGAGGTGATCGACACTTCCAACGGGATGCGATGATCGCGGATCCGGTGTGCCAGTGGACTAAGGGTCGCAATGGTGCTTCCATCGAAATCCGTCTCGTCGGCGATGCGGACGCCGTGTCCGACCCTCGTGGCGCCACATCTGGCGACGGCCCGCCAGATCGAAGCGGCCGTGTCGGCCTCA
>CAXMQQ010000042.1:0-39261 GCA_964195545.1 uncultured Acidimicrobiia bacterium
GCCGAACAACTCCTCATCGAACGCGGACGCGCCGCCTACACGCTCGACGGCGACAACATCCGCCACGGCCTGAACGCCGATCTCGGATTCTCCGCACAGGATCGAGCTGAGAACGTGCGGCGCGTCGGAGAAGTCGCCCGCATGATGGCCAACGCAGGACTCGTAGTGTTCGCCCCGCTCATCTCCCCCTACCGGGCAGACCGCGCAGCGGTACGCCGCGCTCACGACGTCGCCGGCATCCCCTTCTACGAGATCCACGTCGCCACACCCGTCGAGGTGTGTGAGAAGCGCGACCCGAAGGGCCTCTACGCAAAGGCAAGAGCCGGCGAGATCACCCTATTCACCGGCGTCGATGACCCCTACGAGGCGCCCGAAGCACCCGACCTAAGGCTCGACACCACAGCCCTCGATGCGGCCACGCTCGCTCGTCGACTCCTGAGACTCCTCGACGGCGAAGCGACGTAGACGGGGCGAGCATTCCGACACGAGTTGTCTCTCCGCCAGCCATGCGTAATCCTCCTTCCACGCAGACAGGGCAAGCAGTGAGTTGGGAGGCGTGCTACACGATGGCGGTCGTCGTCACCATGGTCGTGCTTGCACGAAACTGGCTCCCACCCGGTGGGGCGATAGCGGGGCGATGGTGGCGGTGCTCGTCGCCGGGATCGTGGCACCATCGCAGTCGCCTCCACTCTCACCTACCTGACCCCGATCGGCTATCAGCCCAACACCAAGGTCTACCGTCCCGGAGGCTATCGAATTTCCGACTACCTGAGGCTCGGCCTCCCTCACGATCATCGCATACCTCGGTATCATCATCGTCTCCTCTCTGAGGTGGCCCCTATGACCCAACACGATGATCTACAACGCATCAATCAGGCGCTCGACGCAGCCGTTGCCGCCCTTGAGCCATTCACGTCCGGCGCCATCGAAGCAACGATGAAGCAGGGCGACGATCCCGTAACGGCGGCCGACTTCGCCGTCAACGAAGTACTGCTCGATCTTCTCCCCCGGCCCGGCGAAGGATGGCTCTTCGAAGAAACCGCCGACAACACCGACCGACTCGACTGCGACCGAGTCTGGATCGTCGATCCGATCGACGGTACGCGAGAGTTCGTCCAGGGAATTCCCGAATGGTGTATCTCCATCGGTCTCGTCGAACACGGCAAGCCCGTCGCCGGCGGGATCTGCAATCCCGCCACCGGAGAGCGGATTGTCGGATCGATCGAGACCGGCGTCGAATACACCGGCAGCCGGCCGCCTGCGACAGCCGCCACGCTATCTGGTGCCGTCGTCCTCGCCTCCCGATCCGAGGCCCGACGTGGGGAATGGGACCGTTTCGCAAGCGAGCCTTTCGAGGTGACGCAGATGGGCTCCGTGGCGTTCAAGATGGCGCTCGTCGCGGCGGGGCGCGCCGACGCTACATGGACGCTCGTACCGAAACACGAATGGGACGTCGCCGCGGGCGCCGCCCTCGTCGCTGCGGCCGGAGGTTGGGTAGCCCTTCCTTCTGGAGACGAGCCACAGTTCAACCAACACCGGCCCTACCTCCCCGGTCTTGGCGCTGCGTCTGCCGATCTGGCTTCCGAGGTGGCGCATTTCCTCCGGGCGCAGTTCACCCCTGGCGGCTGACCCCTAGTCCGTCCCGGACGGTGCAATTCACCTGCGCCGATGCCACTCGACCTGACGAGCGAGCCCCTCCACCACCGGCACCTCTGGGACCCATCCCAACAGGGCGCGAGCGGTATCTGTCGCTCCGCTCGTCCTATCCACGTCGCCGGCCTGCACGGGATGACGATCGAGGTCTATCCTCCGATCGGTGAGGCGCTCCACCGTCTCGATGACCTCGGTCAAGGTTATCGCCCCTCCCCCTGCGATGTTGAGCACCGTTCCGGGCGGCACGTCGCTGGTCGCCGCGAGCCGGTTGGCGGCGGCAATGTCCCCGACGTAGGTGAAGTCACGGACCTGCGCGCCCGAGCCGAACAGGGGGAAGGAGTCCCCCGACAACGCCGCTTCGATCAGGCGATGCATGGCCATGTCGGGTCGCTGCCTCGGACCGAATACGGTGAAGTAGCGCAACGACACCGTCGGCACACCCCAGTTCCTGGCGTACACGCCGCAGAGATGCTCCGCTGCCAGCTTGGTCACACCATACGGGCTCTTCGGCTGCGGGATCGCCTCCTCACGGGTCGGATAGGCCATCGCATCGCCGTACACCGACGAGCTCGACGCGAAGACAAATCTCGACACCGGCGTCGCACGCACAGCCTCGAGCAATCGCTGCGTCACCTCGATGTTGTGCGCGACGTACGAACCGAAGTCGTCCCACGATGCCCGCACCCCGGGCTGTCCTGCCTGATGGAACACGGCATCGATGCCGTCGAGAAACCGTTCCAGATCACACGCCCGTAGGTCGGCGTCCACGAACTCGAAGTTGGGGCGACCCGACAACTCGTCGAGGTTCGCACGCTTCTGGGCGATGTCGTAGTACGGGGTCAAACAGTCGACACCGACGACGTCCCACCCGTCGTCGGCCAACCGCTCGACGAGATGGCTGCCGATGAACCCGGCAACTCCGGTCACAAGAGCTCGCACAGAACCTCCTTCGATTCGATCCCGACCGGCCGAGGTGCTGCATCGAGCCGCGACGGCCCGCTCACAGGGCCTCCCACGCGGTAGCGCGGATGTCCGCGAGCACGTCCAGACGCTCCACGATCAACTCGAGCGCCCCGGCCACCTCGGACACCGCGGCGGACCGATCCGGTTTCTGTTGCATCACACCTGACCCTTCGAACTGTCCCATTGTCCCGCTGATCCTTGCGGGTCGACGGGGAGGATTCCCCCGGGGAAGCGTACCGACGTGCCCGAGGCTGGACAACTCCCATTCTCGACCGGGGTCGGCAGCGAAATGAGAGATACCGGGACTCGTTCCGTTAGATTGGCAACGTGTTCGCCAGGATTTTCAACCACAAGCGGAGTCCCAAGAAGGCAGCCTCCCCAGGGGAGCCCTACAAGAAAACGACCGTCGAAGTCCTCGGACTGCCGATGGCATTCACCGACATCGGGTCCGGACCCCCGCTCGTATTCATCCACGGTGGAATCAGCTCGTCATATCTCTGGCGTGACGTAATTCCCCGGCAGGTCCCCGAGGCGCGGTGCATCGCTGTCGATCTCCCGGGCACCGGCGATTCTGTTCGCCCGGATGCCACCGGAACCGATCCCGAAACCGGAAAGAAGATCCCATTCGGATGGGGGGATCATGTCGCATATCTCGACGCCTTCTTCGACGCGATCGGCGTCGGGAGCAACATCACCCTCGTCATCCACGGCTGGGGGTCGATCGTCGGCCTTGAGTGGGCCCGGACGAACGAAAAACGGTTGAGGGGAATCTGCCACATTGAAGCGATCACGCGATCGCTGGCGTGGCACGAATTCCCGGAGTCCTTCCGGGAGTCCATACAACGCGCTCGTTCTCCCGACGGTCGAGGATACGTGATGGATTCCGACGAGTGCTTCCAGCGGCTGATCGACACCCAGGTCCTCCGGCCGCTCGCGCCTGAAGTGCAAACCGAGTACCGACGCGCCTTCGGGCAGCCCGGTGAGCCGAGAAGGGCCCTGCTCTCCGCTCTGAATCTCATTCCAGCCAACGGGAAACCGCAGGAGTCGGCGACCCTGATCAAGGGGATGGGAGCATGGTTCAAGGAATCCGACGTCCCGAAACTCCTCGTGCTCGGGCGGCCCGGCTATCTCGTGACCGGACGCACTCGCGACCTGGCCGAGCGGCTCCCGAACCAGACGGTCGTGACGGTGCGCGGGATCCACCTCCTCCCAGAGGAATCACCCGAGGCAATCGCGTTCTTCCTCTCTCTCTGGCTGAGCCATCTGCCTCCCACTCCCGCCGAGGTCGCGGCTCAGGAGAAGAACTGATAGAGGATGTCGCCTGCCCGTTCGGTGATCTCGTCGGGCACCGTCTCGTCGACGAAGATCTCGGTCAGCCGAGGCAACAGGGCACGCATTGCTCGATCGGCCTCGCTCGGCGGTCCTTGCGGGGAGTGCTCGTAGAAGTGGATCTCTCGCTCCTCGGTCGCGAACTTCCTCTTGTACCGCACCAACCCCTCCTGCTCGGAGTCGCTGAGTCCGAAGTCGAGATATCGAAGGCCTCTCTGCCGCCCGAATTCGATGCCCTCCCAGACAACGAGGTCGTTCGGACGCAGCTCGAGGTGCTCGGCGCTCGAAGCGTTGAACTTGTAGCAGAGAGCGTCGTTCCATTCGAGAAACATGACGCCGCCGATGATCTCGTCGTCGACGACTGCGAGCAAGAGCGCCCCGTCGCCGGGGGCGATGAAGGCATCCCAGATGTGCTCGAAGAACCGATACGGCTGTGCGAGTAGCTGGAACTTGTACTTCCTGAGCCTCAGATGGAGTTCGAAGAATGCACGAAGGTCGTCCCGGGACTCGGCCTCCCTTACCGTCACCCCTCCCGCCCGCGCCTTCCGGATCGAGCGCCGTGCAGACGGATGGAGGGAGTCCCAGATGTCGTCCGGCTCCCGCTGGAGGTCGACACCGTGCCACTTCGCCTGGTTCGTCTCCACGAATACGCCGTCCTCACCGGGGAGTTGCGTGTTGAGGCACCGCAGGAAAATGCGATGCCCTTGCGCCGCGAGCGGTCCAACGAGCATCTCCCACGCCTCCGCGTCGTTGGCCATCGGATCACAGAAGTCAGAGAAGGGCACGCTGACGATCCGCGGATCCATCATGTCATCGAGCTTGACGTACACGATGCCTGCGGTCGGCCCACCGCCATCGTCGATGAGGACGTCCGCCTGCACGTCGAACCCGTATGTGTCCTTGATCACGCCGAGCCAGGCGGGCGAATGGAAGACGCTGCTCTCGCGCTCCCGGATCAGATCACTCCACCGCCGGTCAACAATGGGGTCGATGGTTGCACGGCGCATGAAAACCTCTGGTCGGGGATGGGTTATCGCGGGACCACACCCTAGGGTCTCCGCCGGTGGACCTCGCTTCCGCGAATCCCTGTGCCACTGTATGATGGTCAACGGGGATTTCGACGACTAGGGGACTTCATGATCATCAGCGCGAAGCACCGCTACGTGTACGTCGAGCTGCCGCGCACGGGTTCGACGGCAACCGGCAAGGAACTCCTCAGCCAGTACGACGGCGAGCGCATCCTGAGGAAGCACGCCACGTACCGGGATTTCCTTCGGGTTGCGACTGAGGATGAGGAGCGCTACTTCGTCTTCGCAGGCATCCGGAATCCGCTCGACGACGCGGTGAGCCACTACTTCAAGCTTAAGACGGACCACCACAACCGGTTCACGGATCCGGTCCGACGCCGGTACCGCCTTGGCAACAAGGGCAGCCGCCAGTTCCGGGAGACGGGTACCGACCCTCGCGGGGAGAAGCCCCGCCGACGCTCCTTAGGCGAGCGCCTCGACAACCGGAGGTACCACTACATCCAGCGCCACAACGCCGACTTCGCGGAGTTCTTCCTCAGGTACTACCGGCTTCCGTACGACAACTGGTCCCGGCTCTCCCATGACGACCTCGATTTCGTGATCAGGTTCGAGAACCTGCAGGACGACTTCGCCCGGGCGATCAAGCTCATCGGTCTCGAACTGAAGCGCCCCCTGCCGATCGCGAACAAGACGGCAGCCAAGTCCGGGGATTACCTCGAGTACTACACACCGGAGACGATCCCGCGCGCGAATCGAGTCTTCGGACCGTACCTGCGTTGCTGGGGGTACAGCTTCCCGGCAGGATGGAGTGACAGTCCGCAACCCCGCTGGGAGGACGCCGCATTTCGCGTGCTCGGTGGCCCGCGAACCGTCTACTGGCGATACCTACGAGCGAAGGCGTAGCCGATCGGACCGATAGAGACCGCCATGAAGCCGAGTACCATCCGCAGGGTGCCGATCAACCGTGCATCCAGTAGAGGATCGCAGCACCCGGCTGAAGTTGGCGAACATGCGTGGAGGGTCTGATGCGTGACCACGCGCCGAGGTACGGGGGTGCGTCGAGGCCCTATGCCATAGTCATTGGACTCGACTCTCTACAGGGCCTTCAGACTGCCCGGGTGCTCGCCGCCCGGGACGTTCCCGTAATCGGGATCGCGAAAGACGCCGACTCTTTTGCCTGTCGAACGAGGGTGTGCGAGGAGATCTTGGTCACCGATACGGGTGGCGACCGACTCATCGATCTTCTGTCGGACCTGGGTGCGGGGTTCCCGTCGATGCCCGTCCTGTATCCCTGCCAGGACAAGAACGTGATCCTCGTCTCACGACATCGTGAACGACTGACCCCGTGGTACCACATCATGCTGCCCCCACACGACGTGGTCGAGACTTTGATGAACAAGGTGGCGTTCGCCGAATACGCGCAGAACGCAGGACTGCCGATCCCGCCTACGTTCGTGCTGCGGAACCGTGAGGACGCGGAGACCGCGGCACGTGCCCTGGCCTATCCCGCCATCATGAAGCCGGCGGTACGCCTCCGGCTGTGGTCGAAGCACACGAAGATGAAGGCGTTCGTGGCGAGCAGCCCGAGCGATCTCCTGGCCCACTACGACCGTATCCACACGTGGGCGGATGGGTTGGTCGCACAGGAACTGGTCCAGGGTGGTGACGTGAATCATGTCACGGCGAACTGCTACTTCGACCGGCGGGGTGAGCCGGTCGTGATGTTCACCACGCGAAAGCTCCGGCAGTGGCGTCCCATCACCGGGCAGGCCTGTCTCTCCGAGGAAGTCCGCGACGGAACCGTCGTGAAGGAGACGGAACGCCTCTTCCGTGGCGTCGACTATCGCGGCCTCGGCTACCTGGAAATGAAGCGTGACGAGCGCACCGGCACCTACTTCATCATCGAGCCGAACATCGGGCGTCCCACGGGAAGGTCGACATCGGCAGAAGCAGCCGGGGTCGAAATGCTGTACTCCATGTACTGCGACGCGATTGGGTGGCCGTTGCCGCCGGATCGCGAGCAGACGTTCACAGATGTCAAGTGGATTCATCTCGTACGCGACCTCCAAGCCTCGATCTACCAATGGCGGCGGGGAGAGTTGACTCCCGACGCCTGGTGGAAGTCGGTGAGGGGGCCGAAGAGTTATGCGATAATCTCGTGGCGCGACCCGGTTCCCTTCCTCGCCGCAACGATCAAGGGCATCCGGTCGTTCTTGTCTGCGACCGCGTGTAACGGGAGCAAGTAACTGTGCATTCGATTCTGATGGGACACGACACACTCACTGTTGCGATCGTCGGCGCCGACGGGGCCGGCAAGACCACCGTCGTCCGAGCGCTACCCGAGTCACTGTCGGTTCCCTGCAAGTACCTCTACATGGGCCCCAACATCGAGTCGAGCAACGTGGCATTGCCGTGGTCTCGCCTCGTGCTTCGGCTCAAACTTCGGTCGTACCGGCGGACGGCTCGCAAAGAGGGCATCACCGATCCGAGCTTCGCGTCGACGCACCACAACGCCCACCGAAACATCAAGCGTGGACCGATCTACACGGCACTGGCGAACGCGAACCGCCTGGTGGAAGCGACGTACCGGGAGATCCTGGCGTGGACCTATCGACGACGGGGGTACGTGGTGGTCTACGATCGGCTGTTCCTCTTCGAGGCGGCGCCATCGCCGAACAAGCGGGCCAGCCACGCGAGCGATCGGGCCTACCACTGGGTGCTCGCACACTGGTTCCCCCGGCCGGATCTGGTGCTCTTCCTCGATGCGCCCCCTGAGATTCTATTCGCACGAAAAGGTGAGGGGACGCCGGAGTACCTCGAATGGAAACGCCAGAGCATTATCGCTCGGGGGCAAGGGGTGAAACGGTTCGTGACCGTCGACGCGGCGCAAGAACCCGGCGACGTGATCTCCGACGTGTGCACGATCATCGAGGACGCCTACGCACAGCGTCACCACCGATAGCCATCTCGTCGGCGACCGAATCGGTCGACTTCTAGGCCCACGGGTTCGTGACCGTTCGCCTCATCGATCCTTGACCGGGGACGGTCGCGACGTTCTCACGGAGATAGGGGCCGGCTGTGACGAGAGCCCGCGCTCCGAATCGCGTATCGTCATCTGCTCAGAGTCGAACCTGAACCCTTGAGCGCCTTCATCGGCAGAGAGTGGGGTCAACTCTCGGACGACAGAGACACAGCTCTCGCTCTCCCTCTGCCGATCGGCGTCTCGGCGTGGCAACTCGAGCACGTTCCCAATCTCATCCCCTAGGTCGGCGTTCAGAAACGCTCGGTATCAGGGTCCATCCGCCTCTTGGAGTCGCTCCACGGGACCCTTGAGTGCAGCAGGTTCTCGCGGAACGCCCCGGCAGAGCTGTTGCGGAAGGGATCGTCCGGTCTCCGATCCCAACTCAAGGCCACGAAGTCGCCGCGTGCCCTTTTCGGTGGGGAACGCGGGACCTTCCCAGATCGATGGACGGCTGATCTCTTGAGGCCTGCCAGACTGGGGCCGGCGCGACGGATCGAGAGACCTAGAGATGAACCCTGACCAAGAGACCGGCGACGCCAGCTTCGCTCTTGCCGGGATCGACCTCCCCGGCTTCGGGTTGGTCGTCGTGTGGCCCCGCGGCCGAAAGCACGACTCGTTCGTGCTGGACAACCTTGCCGCACGCTACGAGATTCTCGAGGTGACCGAGGTCACGTGGACACCCGAACTTACCGAGACCGGGTACGCGAGGTTCTCGCAGACACGGCTCGACCGCCCCCACCAACCCTCGCTGCTCGAAGAGAGGGGCGTCGGCAGTGCACTCGTCATCGCTCTCTTCGATCCCACCCCGAGTCCGTCGCGTCTGCGCTCCGAGCCTGTCGCCGTTGTGAGCAACCGGCACTTCATGGCGACAGAGGCGACGTTGGCCGAGCGCATGGGCAAGGGGCAGGTCCACGTGGCTTCAGACACCGGGGAGGCGGTGCGTGAGTACATGCTGCTGTTGGAGAGGAGCGCCGCTGTCACGACCACTCGCGGCGGGTGGATGGGCAAGATCTCGCGGGTCAGTCGCGATCTGGCCGGCACGGAAGGGTGGGCCGACAGCCACCACATGTTCGCGGTCCTCAACTCTGGCGCTCCCTACGTCGTGCTGCGCAACTACGAGGGCCTCGCCGACCTCGAGTTCCTTCCCGGTCACAAGGACATCGACATCTTGACTGCCGACTACGTGCAGACGGTGGCGATGCTCGGTGCGGAATCGCGGTTGACGGCGGTGCCGCGCTGGGGAGGGCGCTTCGACGTCAGAATCGGATCCCGGTCCGTGATTTGTGATCTGAGATTCCCGGGAGACGACTACTACGAGCCGGAATGGGCTTGGGAGATCCTGCGGACGAGGCGCCTGCACCAGGACGGCTTCTATGTTCCCGACGACGATGAACTGCTCGACACGATGCTCTACCACGCCGTCGTCCAGAAACCTGAGGTGCGTCGCGACTATCAGACGCGACTCGAGGCGCTGGCCCGTGATCGTGGCCGCCCCGACTGGAAGGCGGAAACGCTGGCGGACAGGCACGCGGTGCGATCGCTCCTCTTTGATCGGCTTGACGAACGCGGTTTCTCGATCAGACGCCCCAGGGACCCCACGGTGTTCTTCAACCATCGACTGCATCGATCGTTCGCCCCGCTCCTCTGGCGACTCGGCGATGCGCTGCGACGCCGTGTGTACCGTTTCACGATGCGCTACGTGCGCTATCCGCTCCGTTTCGCCGGCCGCACCGTATTGGACAGGTTCGAACGGCCGATCGCCCGACTCCGCGATCGACTCCGGCGGTGACGGGCAGGCCGGCCTGTGGCGGTCTCATGACCGTTGGTGCCGGCTCCGTTCGAGAAAGCCATCATGAGGCTGTGTACGGCATCGGGCACTTCGGGCAACGGCCTCGTTGCGTCGACTCGTATCAAGCACGGCACGGACTCGCCCCGACGGAGACGGTCGGCGCAGGTTCGAGGCATGGCTCCGATCTCCGTCCGAGATTCGAGCAGTCCTTGCAGGATCTTGATGCAGCCACGGCCAGTTCGGGGTGGTTTGACAGCAGAAGTCTCTGCCGTGCCGAGGACACGTACGTCTCGACTATTCGACGGTACCGTTCCGTCCGCGACTCGTGTCGAGCCGATCCACGAGGTCGCCGTATTGCCCGGCGATCGATCCCCAGTTGTATCTCCGATTGAACTCGGCCGAGTTTCGCGACAGCTCCTCACGGCGGTTGCGGTCCCAGTACAGGAGCCGGATGTGGTCCGCGAGGTCGTCGGGATCGCCCGGTTCAAAGAACTCCACCATCGAGTCGTCGAAGTACGCTGCAACGGTCGGCGTTCTCGCCGCGATCACCGGAACTCCCATCGCGACGTATTCCATGAGCTTGGTCGGGAGGATCCCGTCGGTGAACAGGTTGCTGCGGTTCGGCACGATTCCGACGTCTGCGCTCCGGAGTGCACCCGGGAGCCGGTCGGCTGCCACCATGTCATCGCTGAAGCTCACCCGATCACACAGGCCCAGGCTTCGAGTGAGATCGACAAGTTCGCCGCGGGTCTCGCCGTCGCCGAGGAGCGTGAGCCGGACTCCGGGAACTTCCTCCCGAATCCGGTCGACGGCGCGGATGATCAGGTCCACGCCGTAGCGGTGCGTGAATGTGCCGTGATACATCAAATGGAACACGTCGCTGTTGTCTTCCGTGGCTGCCGGCAGCGGACTGAAGAGTCTGGAGTCGGCCACGTTCATCACCACCGAGACTTTGTCCTCCGGCACGCCCCGCTCGATGAGCGTGTCCCGCCATCCGTCGGTCACGGTGATCACGTGATCGGCGAATCGGCAGGAGACCCGCTCCTGGAGGCGTGTTGCGCGAACGACCGGGTGGTGCATGCCCACACCGGCTCGCCCGGCGAAGAGCTCCGGCATGAGATCGTGCAGGTCGAGGATGATCGGCGTGCCGCGGAGCTTGGGGATCAGCGTACAGAAGACGAGGAAATCGGGGAGGTTGTGCACCTGGATCGTCCTGAACCGGTAACGCATATGCAGGATCGTGAGATTCACGAACGCGAGCACGAAGAATGTCAAGTACTCGATGAGCTGACCGAAGAGTCCGGCTCCCCGGTGTCGCGCCACCGGGAGTCGATGGATCCGGACCCCCTCGTGCGTCTCCGTGGCTAGTTCTCCCCGGTCGCGGAGGCACACGACGTGCACGCCGTAGCCCCGATCGATGAGCGCCAGCGCCTCCCGCTGCACGCGCGTCTCGCCAACCGGGTAGAACGCGTGGACAACCATGCAGTGTTGCGGCCGTCCGTTCATGGCACCCCTACCAACAGATTCCCGTGTAGGTCGCATCACTCGTCGCAGGGTCCCCGATCCGCACCAGGTCGATGATGTGCTGCTCCGGTTTCGCATCACCGAGCGCCCGGGCGAACTCTGGATCGTCGTTGCCGATCACGAGCACCTCACAGGCGGCCAGCACCTCGTCGATCGACTCGACCATGAGAGAAGCTATGTGCGGAATCTCCTGTTCGATGTAGGCGAGGTTGGCTCCCCTGAGGTTGGCGAGAGAGACGTTGCAGTCGTAGACGCGCACGTCGTATCCCTTCCCGATCAGCTGCTCGATCAACTCCACCATCGGACTCTCACGCAGATCGTCGGTTCCCGCCTTGAAGCTGAGGCCGAGTACACCGACCCGTTTTCGTCCCGTCGCCGTGACCAGCTCGAATGCTCGATCGATCTGGCGCCGATTGCTGGGCAGGATCGACTCGAGCAGGGGCACATCGACGTCCACGCGCCGCGCCTGATAAGTGAGAGCTCGGAGATCCTTCGGCAGACAGGAACCTCCAAACGCGAAGCCCGGCATGAGGTACGCGGTCGAGATGTTCAGTTTCGTGTCCTCACAGAAGATGTCCATTACGCGGTGGCTGTCGATGTCCTGCTCCTTGCAGATGCTCCCGATCTCATTGGCGAACGTCACCTTGAGCGCGTGGAATGCGTTGCACGCGTATTTGACCATCTCGGCCACTTTGACGGGAACCACGATGGGGTCGCCGTCGACCGTGGCGTACAGATCAGAGACGACCGCTGTTGCCCGCTCGTCGTCACTGCCGATCAGAGTGAACGGCGGGTCGTAGAAGTCCCGGATCGAACTCCCCTCTCGTAGGAATTCGGGATTGAACACAACGCTGAAATCCGAGCCGACACGTTTGCCCGAGGCTCCCTCAAGCGCGGGGATCACCACGTCCTCCGTGCTGCCCGGAACCATCGTGCTGCGCACGACGACCGTGTGCACGCCCGAACTCTCGCGAAGGCACGAGCCGATCTCCCGCGAAACTCTCTCGACCTGCCCCAGGTCGAGACCACCGTTCCGTCGGCTCGGGGTTCCCACGCAGATCAGCGACACGTCGGTCCCCCGTACCGCTGCTGCGGCGTCCGTAGTGGCCTGGATCCGACCGGCGCCGACTCCGTCCGCGATGAGTTCGTCTAGGCCGGCCTCTACGACGGGGCTCATGCCGGCGTTGATCATCGCGACCTTCGCCGGGTTCAGATCCACGCCGATCAGCTCGTGGCCACCGTCCGCCAGGGCCGCCATCGAGACCGCACCCACATAGCCGAGTCCAAATACACCGATTCTCGCCATGGCCGCTATCTCCTTCGCCCGTTCATCAGCTTTCCCCCTGCTCTCCTGCCCCTGCATCGAGCAGGTTAATGATCGACGACAACGCCATCTCCCATTCGCGTTGCTGATCTCTCTGGAGCTCCACGATCTCCTTCTGGAACCGGTCATGATGCATGACCATCTCGGCGACGCCCGACCGGATGCCGTCCGACGTGTTGTCAACATGGACCGTCCCCTTGTGGAAGTAGTCCTCGAGCAGTGGCCACCTCGACGTGATGATCGGCTTCCCCAGCGAGAGCGCCTCGCACGCTCCTCGCTGCATCGTGTGGTCGCGAGTGGTCAAGCACATCACCGCCCCCGATGCCTTGAGAAGCGAGTAGTACGACTCGTCGGGGAGGTAGTCGGTGAAGTGCACGTTGTCCGGGACGGTCACCGGAAGTGCCGCCCCCGGCCGGTTCGTGTCACCGGTCACGTAGAACGTCACACCTTCGAGGCCGCTCGCCGCTGCCAGCACATCGCGGAGCGGTTCGTCCGGAGCGAAGGTGTTGACCACGACCACCGTGAATTCCTCATCAACGGGGAAGAAACCGTCATCCGGGAACTCCGTCGGTATGTCGCGCAAGACGAGCGCTCGCCCTCCCTGATCGCGGATCACTCGGGCAAAGTGTTCGTTGGTGACGATCGTGGCGAGAGCGTTGCGGGCCAAGAGACGATAGAGCCAGCGCGGCCGAGTCCAATGAGGGGACTGCAGAGCGTCGCTGTGGGCGTCGACGACGAACCGGCTTCGCGTGGTCGCGCAGTAGAAGTACACGAACAGCACGGCGAAGCTTGGCGGGCTTTGCACGAACACGATCTCGGGACGCTTCCGGTACAGGAACTGGAGCGTCTTCACCGCTTGGTAGCTGTACTTGCGGATGGCGACGCGAAGGCCGCGATCCGTTGTGGAGTAGACGAAGTGCACGTTGATGCCCAACTCCCGGGCGAACACTTTGCTCCGCGGCCCGTGGCCCGGCGGCCCCCAGACGAGGAACAACGACCGGTCCCGGAATGGAGCGAAGAGGTCGGACGGGCTCATCCGACGAACCGGTCGAGCAGTAGCCTCACGTTGGTCTCCTGATCGAACACCTCGATTACTCGGGGGCGTCCCTCCCCGCCGAGCTTGGATCGGTACTCGGCATCATCCATGAGACGCTCCAATGCGCCCGCCAACGCCGTTGCATCGCGGGGGGCTACGAGAAGGCCGGTCACGCCATCATCCACCGCCTCCGGGATCCCCGAGTGGTTCGTCGACACGACGGGAATCTCCATGGCCATTGCCTCCAAGATGACGTTGGGGATCCCGTCGCGATCGCCGTCCGCGGCTGTGACACACGGAAGCACGAAGACGGCGGCTTCGCGGTAGGCCGCGATCACCTCATGGTGCTCCAGCGCCCCGCGCAACGCGACGGTCCGTTCGAGGGAGTGTTCGCGGATCTGCGCCTCCAACTCCCGGCGCAGCGGGCCTTCTCCGATGATTTCACAGGAGAAGTCGTACCCTTGCTCCCGAAGGATTCGACACGCCTCCACCAGATAGGCGAAGCCCTTCTTCTCCTTCAACTGACCGACGGCAACGAGCCTTGTTCCGGGCGCCTGTCCCGTCGAGTCCGGCCGGTACCGTTGCGCGTCCAGGCCGTGGTAGATGCAGGCCACATCGTTTTCATCGCCAGTCACGCCGGCGAGATGGGCGGCGTTGTACCCGGTGCAGGTCGCGACGAACACTGCGCCGGAGATCTTCTCCCTCAACAGCGTCGGCCCGACGTAGATATCGTTCGCATGCGCAGTGAGGCTGTAGGGAAGCCCGAGGAGGCGCCCGGCGACGAGGGCTACGGTCGCGGCACGGTCGGCGAAGTGGGCGTGGATCTGGTCGCTCTCAGGGAACTTGCGTTGGATACGTGCGGCCACCTCGACGCCCTCGCCGAAGTGCAGGAACGTCTTCAAGCGGGCCTTCCATGATGGATGTGGTGCCGCGAGGAGATCGAGGAGGGTCCTCCAGAACACGATGGGTCGGCGGACAAGGAAATGCAGGTGGTCCATGACCAGTCGGCCGGCGCCCACCGGGATCACGTACTCAACATCGTTCCGGAGTGCCTCCTGCTCGGGTGAGAGCATCCTGGTCGCCCTACGCAGCGAGATCACATGAAGGGAGACCCCCCAGCGACGCAACAGTTCGATCTCCCGATCGATGAATGTCGTGGTCAGCAGCGGATATGTTCCGATCACGTAGACAAGTGCCGGCGAATCAGCGGCTTCTCCGCTCTCGGTTTCGGTCATCCGGGCCGCACCGCCGGAGTTAGACCTTCTGCACGACCGAGGAAACTGGCCATCTGGTCGCGTCGGACCGGGTCGCCGGGACAGAACCGCGTGTTGGCCGGCGGATTGCAGCCCTTCGTGATCCCGGCACCGGCAAGACGGTCGATGTCCTCTTCGAAGATCGAACCGTCGTCGTCGGAGAAACGATCTGGAACGGCGGCGGGCCCGTAGTCGTACGCGCGGACAAGGAACGCAGCCATCTGCTGCCGTAGCACGGGATCATCCGTGCAGAATCGCGTATTGGCGGGCGGATTGCAGCCCTTCGTGATTCCCGCCGCGGCGAGTCGGTTGATGTCGTCCTCGAAGATCGAACCGTCGTCGTCGGAGAACCAGTCATGGGTTGTACTGGGGAGGTCAAGCGCTCGGTTCAGGAACGCCGCCATCTGCCCGCGAGTGATCGAGCGGTCCGGGCAGTAGCGGTCGTTGACGGGCGGATTGCAGCCCCGGGTTATGCCCTCTGCGGCGATCGCGTAGATGTATCCCTCGTGAACATTGCCTGCGACGTCGATGAACGCGCCGAATGGCCTTTCGTTCGTGCCGGCCTCGACGGCACCGATGTCGGTCCGATCATCGCGCTGCAACCCGAAGATATCGTCGACCGGCGCTCCGTTCGAGTCGCCGCGATCGGCGGCCGGACTGTCGGAAGGGATGGCACCGTACTTCGTGACGATACGCACGAACTCCTCTCGAATCGAACTCGCTCCGCTCAGGAAAGCCGACCCCGTCCAATACGGTACGACGACCCCGTTCTGCTCAGGATCGATCCCCGGATCGGCGACAACGGCCCGCGGATCATCCTTCAAAGGACTCACTACATCTCCCGAGGGGATCGCGGCCCCACCGTTCCAGTACAGGTTGTTCTCCAGCACAAGTCCGATCGTGCTGTCGGGATCGCCACCTGAGAAGTCGCCCATCGTCCCGGAGGGATCTGACCAGATGTTGTTCGTGAGCCGGATGTTCGCGTTTCGGGGGTTCGAGCCCTTGAGCTCGATCTGAACCCCGTACGAACCCGACGGCAGATCCCCAACGACCGTGTTGTTGGTGAACACCACATTCCGCGCTCCGGCGACGCCGAATGGTGCAAAAAGCTTCGTGGACGAGTTCCCGATCATCAGATTGTTCTCGACGCGCACATCCTGCGCCTCATGGAACGGCTTGCCGTCATTCCCGATCTTGACGAACATCTCGACCCCGCCCTGCCAATTCAAGAAGACGTTCCGTCGGATCGTGATACGGCGGCTGCCGAGGAGCCCGTCGCTGCCCTCGTTGCTGTCCTTGACGATGATGTAGTGCTTCGTCTCGCCTCCTGCGCTCCGCCCGCTTCGGGAGAAGTCGTTGAAGAAGAGGTTGTCTTGGATGACGACGTCGGTGACGCTGTTGACGTCCATGTGTTGTTCCGAGTCACCCTGGTTGTAGAAGACGTTGCCTTCGACCGTCACGAAACGCGAGCCGTCGTGGATCTTCAACAGGTCGTTGTCGTACGAATCGTGGAAGATGTTGTTCCGGAAAGTGATCCGCTCGGACCAATCGTCGCCGCTGCGGCTGACGGTGACCACGTATCCTCTCGCCCCGGACCCCGAGTGCCTGAACTCGAAGCCTTCGAACACGATCGAACGCGCTCCGTCGATGTCGAGGACGATGCTGGAATGCTCGAACACGGCCCGGTACGGATGCTCGGCTCGGAACGTCGTTACCGTAGCGAACCGCCGCTCCACTTCCTCCGGTCCGGAGTACACCCCGTCGCGGAACAACACGGAGCAAGAGTCGTCCGGCACCGTCTCCGCCGCATGCTGGAGCGTCGCCCATGGCCGCAGGGCCGATCCGTCGTTCGCGTCGCTCCCAGTCGGCGGGGGTGCTACCCAGAATCGGCATCCGTCGGACGCGAGGGAACCGAGCGACGAGGCCAACGGTGCGTGCGTGGCTCCCAGCGCCTCCATCGGCAGGGCGATCGCTACGAAGGTGACGATGAAGATCGCGAGCCACCACGTCCATCTGGTTCGGCCGGTTCGCTTCATTCCCATCTCTTCGGACCTCCGATCCATCACGAGCTGGCGTCCGTAAGCCGCCGGTCCGGCACCGTCCTGCCCCTCAGTTCTCTCACCCTGTCGACGGTGATCCACCCGGCAACACGGATGGAGGTGAGCGGCGCGTCCTTCACCAAGAACGCTAGGCGCTCGCGACTCGACAGGCCGGTCGATTCACATCCGTAACCGTACCCTTTCAGGTATCGGCCGCACGACATTTGGATGTAGGCAATCTCCTCTGGACTGAGGACGGTACGGAAACGCCCGATCGAACGGGTCGAGATCGTGCCCGGCTCCATCTGTCCAAACGAACTGTTCCCCCCGATCGCTCCGTGGTCCGGGGCGTCCCCCATGCTCAGCATCGACGGCTCGTACGGCTCTCCGACGAACTCGCATACTTCTTCAAGCGTCTCCTCGGGCCGAGACGCCAGGTCCTCGTATCTCACCACCATGAACCGGCCCGGGTAGCGACGCAGATTGCGTCGTGCGGCCCACGTCGACGCCAACCATCGGCCGGTTGCAGACGCCACGCCCTTCTGGGATTGGTCATACCTCTTCTTGATCGACCCGTAGCGATCGCGCGGGTCCCGCATCAAGTGAATCATCCTGGCGGACGGGAACTCGCAGAACACCTGATCCGCGTGGTGCTCCGTGTGGAGGGACTTGTCCCCCCACCGCTCCTTGCCCCTGAGCTCGGCGAAGTGCCCGTGGAACAGCGCGAACAGACGCCCATAGGATGCTTCACCATCCAGGAACTCCTCCCGGATTCGATCCTCGTCAGGTTCGAGCACCTGCATCCGCTCGTACCGCAGCATCGTTTGGAGGCACCGTTCGAAGTCGGCGGGGCGACTCAAATCCCCATACTTGCCGTAGAACCAGCGCCACATGTTCGTGCGCCGCGACATTGAGATGTTGGAGTGCGACGCGAGCAGCGCGTACATGAGGCTCGTTCCACTCCGGTCGGGTCCGGTCACCAGAATCGGTGTGTCGTCGCTCATCCGTGTTTCTCCCCCCTCGCTTCCACATTCGCTCGATCCCTTCGCCCGAGGTCGAGGAGCTTGTCGTAGAGGTCGACGCATCGCCCTGCCACTGCCTGGAGACTATACGACTCCTCCACGCTCCCCCGAACCGCCCTCCCCAGGCGGTCCCGGAGATCGGCATCGTGGAGCACACTTGCCAGGCTTTCGGCGAGCTTGGAGGCGTTGCCCACCTCGAACACGATTCCGGTGCGCCCGTGTTCGACCACGTCAGCCCCGATCATCCATCGGGATGGTTGTTGGGTGGTTCGCCCTCGGAATAGTGGAGACTCTTGGCTTTGGAAGCGAGGATGAGGGTTATGGGTACACGTTCAACATCGGGGGAGCCGACAACGCGTCGCTATTCGCCTGAGGAGAAGGATCAGGCGGTGCGGCTGGTCCGTCAGCTCCGGAATGAGTCGGAGACGCCGCAGGGCACGATCAAGCGGGTCGCCAACCAGTTGGGTTACGGAGTCGAGTCTGTGAGGACGTGGGTGAGGCAGGCCGACATCGATTCTGGTGACGCTGCGGGGATGTCGACGGCTGATCGGGTCAAGATGAAGACGCTCGAGCAGGAGAACAAGGAACTCCGATGGGCGAATGAGATTCTGAAGCGGGCTTCGGTTTTCTTCGCGACGGAACTCGACCGCCCACAGAAGCAATGGCAGCGTTCTTTGACGACAATCGCGGTGACTTCGGGGTCGAATCCATCTGCACCACCCTGCAGGTGGCCCCGTCGACGTACTACGCATGCAAGAACAGGGTGCTATCGGTCCGGGCGATCCGCGATGCGGTGTTGATGCCGATCCTGCTGACGTTGTTCTCGGCGAACTATTCGGTGTATGGGGCGCGCAAGCTGTGGAAAGCAACCCGTCGTGCCGGCCATGTGATCGGGCGGGATCAGACCACCGGTTGATGCGTCGGCTCGATATTCGTGGCGTGTCACGCGTTCGGCGGGTGCGCACCACCGTCCCCGAAGACAAGGCCGATCGGCCTGTGGATCATCTGAATCTGGTGTGGTGACGGATCTCGAGCGCAACGAGGCGCCATCGAATCGTGTGGTGATGAAAGGACACCACTGTGGGCCTGTCGCAGCAGGCACATGGAAGTTGGGGGCAGCCTGATCCGGGGAACGCCGGGGAGAGTGGACAGCAGCCCTGACAAAGCCGGGATCGGGCCAGCATCGTCAGATGGTCACGGGCCGGGCAAGCAAGACGCGAAGATCTAACGAGAGTGAACCAACGTCTGAAAGCCCCTCAAGTCAATCCCGCCAGCTCGAACCTGACGGATGTGGGCTGGGCAGCGGTGCGCACCCGAACCGGAGTGTCCGGGGAACTCTACGACCGGTTCCATGTCGCCGGTCCAGAGGCCACGGTGAATGCCTGCGGCGCAGCCGTGGCGATGCCGCAGGGGCAAGGTTGGACGCCTCCCTTGTCGAACGGTTCAAAGGTGAACGCGGGAACCATCCCGACGGTCCCTCCCTACGGTCCAGCCGGGACGGTGGGTGGGAAGGTCCGTTGCCGACCAATGCTGCCGGGATGGGGCGGAGGACCAGGGTCCTGGTGACCATGGAGTCGCCGGGTCGTAGGACGTGGACCGGTCGACCCTCGGCTGGAAGCCAATCGTGTCACTGGCGGACGGCCCAGCGGGATAGATTGCGTGGCACGAAAGCCGCCTCGTTACCGGATCGCATCGAAATCCATTGTGAAGCGTGCGATGAGTTCGGCCGTTTGTTTGCGAGCGCTGAATTCGGATGCAACGCGACGTCGGCCGTTCCCTCCCATCCGCCGCGCTCTCTCTGGGTCGGCGAGCATCGCCAACATCGCATCGCGGAGCTCAACCGTGTCGCCCGGCGAAACCAGGAGACCAGTGACGTCGGGAACGATCACCTGCTTGGTCCCGGAAACCGTCGTCGCGATGCACGGCAAGCCGGAGGCCATTGCTTCGAGCAGCGCAATTGGGAGACCCTCCCACAGCGACGGGAGGACGAAGAAGTCGCTCGCGGCGAGTATTCGAGCGACATCGCGTCGGTTGCCCAGAAACCACACGGCATCGGCGAATTGTGCTGCGCTCACGCGACGTTCCATCTCCGACCTCAGACCACCGTCGCCGATGAGCAGGATGCGAGCCTCGGGGTGGAGAGGCAAGACCTCGCCGGCGGCCTCGATCAGGTAGGCGTGGCCCTTTTGCTCCTTGAACGTCGCGACCATCACCATGATGACGGCGTTCCGATCGAGACCGAGTTCGGCACGTACTTCATCCCGGTCAACGGAGCCGCCGAAGCGATCAGCGTCGATCCCGTTCGGTATCACAACGATTTTGTCGTCGAGAGGTCCAATACGATCGAGGATGGACGATCGCACGTCGTCGGAGACGGCAATCAGGCCATTGACACGCCTCGACGTAAGCCGATACAGCAAGCGGTAGGCGATCTGCTTCGGCCTGAGCAGCCAGACGTGCCGTGGCAGATGCTCTCTCCTGAGCATGAAGTCTGAGTTGTGAAAAGTCCAGTAGACGAGTGGAAGACCGTCTGGGCCCTTCAGCGTTGTCGTGAGGAAATCGAGGCTGCGTAGCAGGTGGGTCTGGATGACGTCGACGCCGTAGCGATCGATGGTGGCAGCCAGCGCTCGTCGAATCCGCAGCATGTCTCTCACGAAGAGCGGAAGCGCCAACACCGTGTGCCGCCGTCGGGGCAGGAACACCACGGGAATCCCTGCCTCCTCGATATCGGACCGGAGTGGACCGTCACGGAACGTGCCTACCACGGGCCGGTGCCCGGTTCGTACAAGATTCTTGGCAAGTGTGACCGCAACCTCTTGTGCCCCTCCGATGTCGAGGTTGTCGACGAGTTGGAGGACGCCAATCTCGCTCGCCGGACGAGTCAAGGCCGCTCCCTCTGACGGTACAGGTCGGGTTCGACCACCGCAGCCATCGATGCTAGGTCGAAGCCGCCGCCGAGAAAATCGTTTGTCCGGGCTGCCGATTCGCCGACGCGACCAGATACCAGCTCGTTGTAGTCGACTTTCAGCACCTTGATGTTGGGTTTGCCGGCAAGCCAGCCATCCAAACGCTCGAGATGTCCACTGAATACCCGCGCCATCTCTCGGTCCAGCCCGGCGTCCACGTCTTCACCTCGATTCACCAGCATCGTCCGTTGCGATGCCAGGATCTCGGATATCCGTCGACTCATGAATACGACTCGATATGTGTAGGTGTCCGGCAGGTCGTAGAGAAGGGTGGCAACAACCTTGACGACCCTGCCAGCTACGTCTTCGAGCCATTCGACGTCGCCCGAGCTGAGCTTCTTGACCCGCTCGAACTCGTAGTATCCACGGGGGTTGTCGTCATCGGCCGAGCGGATGCCGTCCGTCATCGGCGTCAGCCCGCCAGCCTCGAGCATCCTCATCATGAGCGACGTGCCGGAGCGCGGCAAGCCGGAAACGATGAAGATGCTGCCTGTTGTCTGTTCGCGGCGGCGCCTCATGGTCACGTCACTCGAAATAGCCGAGAGCGCGCAGACGATCGCGAACGGCGCGCTCGTCCGCGGCCACTCGACCGGGATCACCGGTGCGAGCCGTCTCCTCGTCGGGCCACCACGTCATAGTTTCGCCGATGGTCACGTCTCTGTCCGCCGACCCGCCCGCGGCGATTATCTCCGACAGAACCCGACCATCCATGTCCGAGGGAACGCCGATGTCCAGCAAGTGGAGCACCGTCGGCGCGATATCTTCGATGCGTAGTCCCGTGTACGGATCGGACGTCGCTGCAACGCCGGCACCAGCGCACATGAAGATCCCTTCCATCTGGTGGCTACCGGGATCCCCGATGTGGGGTCGTTGGGTGACGATCGAGCTGTAATTGCTCATCCGATCGCTGCTCCCGTAGTCCGGGTTCATGACGATGATGACATCGGGCGCCTGATCCAGGTAGGGGCCCGCCAGGCAATCCTCGCGTCGCTGCACCTCTTTGACGATCGGCTCGCCTGTGTCGGGATCCACGACCGCAGTGATTGCCTCCATCAGATCGGTCCTGACCTTCTCTCGCTCCTCACCCTCAGCATTTATACGGAACCCACCGACCGGATCGAACCACCGCTCGTAATACGCTGTCGATGACTGCTTGTCGATCTCGGCTGTCGCCGCCGTCTTGAGCGCATGCACTGCCTTGCTCGTCATCAAGCCGGGGATCCTCTTGGCGAGACCTCTCAGTCTGTCGCGAGGAATTCCAAGCCTGAGGAGCCACCCGTCGAACGTGCGTGCACTGCCCCTGGCAAGCTTGAGGTAACCCTCTTCGAGAAGCCAGGTGTTCCAATGTGTGTTCTTCTGGTAGATCGGCCCCATCCCGTGATCCGAGAGAACCATGACGACTGCGCCCTCGCCCGCGGCGGCGATGAGCTCTCCGATCATCTCGTCGATCCGCCGATAGAAGCGCCGAATGGCGTCGTGAAGCTCATCAGCCTCGGGCGAACCATCGAGATCGGTCGCACGGTGGTAGGGCCAGAAGTAGTGACCCATGCGGTCCGTGCTCGTGAACACGACCGTGAATACATCCCACGGCTCGGATTGCAGCAGCTGGAGCGCCGTTCGCCCGCGTTGATACTCCATCTCGTGGAATTCGTCGATCAACTCCAGATCAGGCTTCACTGTGCGCTTCTGCTTTCCGCCTCCCTCCAACACGGCAAACGGCTTCACAGCAATGAACCGATCCAGGTCGATCCGATAGTCACGTAACTCGTCGGAGAGTTCCGGCGGATAGGTGAAGACGCTCGCGTCCGGAGGGGTCAGCAACCCGGTGATCATGAAGCCGTTCACGGGCCGTGGTGGATATGTCATGGGCACGTTGATCACGCCGACCCTGCGATCATGATGTGCGGCCACGTCCCACAGTGTCGGCGACTCGATGCTCGATCCGTCGACGAGGCCCGCGCCGGCGCCGGTCCGATCGCATGTCTCCTCGAGCCAGTCGACGAAGTGGAAGACGCCGTGACGCGCCGGGCTCTTGCCCGTGAGAAAGGTGCTCCACGCGGGTGCGGACAGGGGAGGCAGCGTTGACCGAAGATCGCCCCAACCGCCCTGCTCTCGAATCCTCGAGAGGTTGGGAAGCTCGCCGTCCGCCATAAAGGGCTCGAGTACGTTCCATGTCGCGCCGTCAAGGCCGATCATGAGTATCCGACTGGCCATCCCCCGCACCTCCCTATCGAGACTCACCCAGGTGCGACAGCTTATCAGTCGCACCGGAGATCACCTCGGCGAGATCGAGCTTTCTCTGCGCCTCCCGGAGCCATTGCTGCTGGCCGGTCTCCAGGAATCGATCCCAGTACACAACAATGCGACGGAGCGTCAGGAAGAGCCACACCGACGGAATCAAGCGGACCTCGTCTCGATCGAGTGGGAGCATCGCCTCGTACCCGGCGAGGAAGCGGCTGATCCGGGCAGGCTGCACGCCGAGTCGGTTCATGCCGAACTGCTGATACGACTTCGCCAGGTCGACGATCAGCCAGTCGATACGCGTCATTTCGAAGTCGAGGATCATGATCCTTTCCCCTGGCTTGAACAAGAGGTTGTACGGCCCGTAGTCTCCATGAATGACCTGGCGCCGCAGGCCTGCGGAACTCAGTTCGGCATCGAGCGATCGCAGCTCACGCTCCACCATGGAGCTGTGCTCCCGGACCATCGCGTTCAGGAGGTCCGCCCCGTCGCCGGGCACGGGACCGGCACGTCGTCGCGATTGCTCGAGCAGGGCGAGATACCATTCGACATCGCGCCATCTGGTCCCGGCGAACGACGCGAAGCCGTGAGGGTTCAGACCGCTCGGAGCAAGACCATCGAGAGCGCGGTGGAGGGCACCCAGCGCCCCGCCCGACAGCACAACAAAGTCCTGTCGGCGTTGGGGGAGCCAGAGATAGTTGTGGAAGTGGAAGTACCCCGGGTTGTAATCGAAGAGTGCATACCATCGACCCCCGAGCTCGCTCATCGTAACCCCGTCGGTCGAGGTGAGGCGCGGTGCCGGGAAGTCCAGTGTCGCCAGATAGCTGAGAACGGAGTGCTCATGGACGATCATCGCCTCCGTGACGGAGCTCTTGTACCGCTTGAGCACCTTGGTGCCTGCTGCGGTCTCGACGACCACGTTGCTACTGCGGCTCTCACCGGGTATGTCGCGAATGGGTCCGAGCGCCACGAGGTCGAACGTCGCCAGGACCTGGCTCACGACATCGGATGTGATCTCAGCAGGTGTGCCGGGCAGCGACGCTCGAGGGCGGCGCCGTCGCGGCAGCCGGAGGCCAGCTCCGGTCCCGTAGCGGGGGGTCGTGGCCGCATGCATCAGGTTGTCGTCCCAGCTGCGAGATAGCGTTCGACGACGACCTCGAGTGAGGCAAGCGCTCGATTGAGCGGCCCCCCGTTCTCGATGATGAACAAGGGACGATTGGCCTGCCCGAGATACGTCGCGGTGATGGTCGCAATGTCGGCGGCGCTCATCATGAATCGCTCGACGGCGTCCTCCTCGTACCCGACGAGCCGTGAGGGAAGCCCGCGCGAGCTTGCTCGTTCGAAGGAGATCGACTTGGGTACCTCGATAAAGAGGACGAGATCCGAGGGGGGTAAAGCGGCGAGATACTCGGTTACGGGCGCTCGGTCGACTCCATGTCGGCACCAGGCAAATATGTTGACGGCTCGCTGCACCAGGCCCTCCTCCACCAGGAGGATCTCACGAGGCTCGAGCCGCGTGCGCAGGAACTCGAGTGACGCTGCACGGCGGATGAAGAGCTGAAAGATCGTCCGGCGATGCCAGAGGGGCAATGGGAGACGTCGTACGGCGCGCAACACGAGTCGCGTGAGACGGAGATAGCGGGCGATGAACCACAACTCGTGCCACGGTCGCACCAGTGCCTTGTAAGCGACGATTTCGGCGGTTCGGCGGTGTGAGGGCGCTCGCAGCAGCCTGCGGGCGAGCACACCGAAGGTCGACCGCTTCATGGCGAGCTCGATCGCATCTTGGACGCTGAGAACCCCGACATCCCGCTGGCTCAGCATCGTCCTCAACGCATCCGCCAACGTTGTCTTGCCTGCGCCGACCATCCCCGCCATCTCGATCGTGGTCACAGGAAAGCCCAGATTCTCTTCCGGGTTTCGGCGACGACCAACTCAAGCGGCTGATCGGCGTCAATGTCGATGAACGCGTTCCCACTCCCACCCGACTGGCGAACAGCCCTGGTTTTAGCTTCAATGCCGCTCGGATCGTGGTCGGGCTTGCGCCGAAGTGAGATATCGGCGCTCACCTGCAGAGCCACGACGTGATCGGGCGGTAGGATTCGTCGATAGATTTGGCGCTCCCGCTCCGACAAACGGTCGACAAGGCTCGAGCGAGGCGGCGGGATCTCCACGTCGAGCCGCGGACCATCCATTGGCCGATCGTAAATCGGTACGGAGGGGAGGGGGTAGCGGTCGAATAGCACGATCCCACCTCGAGCAGCGCGGCGTTGCGCCCGCACATAGTTGCGATGTCGACGTCGTGCTTCCTCGACGCGGCGAAGGGCCAGGAGGAACTGGCTCGTCTTGAGCGTCGTGCTGGACAGCGCGACGCTCTGTCCAGCGTTCCGTTCGAGGTACCGCGAAGCAGATCGGGACAGCTTGACAGCTCGCTTCAGAAGCATGCCTCCCGCGTTGGGTTGGGAGGTACCCATGTAGAGGGAGGACACGTCCAGGCGCCACGACAGCCAGCTCTCGAGATCTGAAACGACCGTTGTCTTGCCCGCGCCGTCCGACCCGACAAAGGCGACGGTGATCCCGCCGCTCTCGGGTGTCATCCTGCGCCTCCTTCCGACCCCGATCGAGCGTGTCCTCTTTCGCCAAAGGGCAGCAAAATACCGAGCCGTCGCACGCGGTCGTGCCACCCGGCGCAGCGGACGCAACTCTCTTCGCAGGCGCCCTCGGAGTAGGAGCAGACGGCTACCGTGCCGACCGGGCGACACGAAGACGTCGATGATGTCGATGACGGTGCCGGACGGCACGCAAGCGGGCAGCTCGGCCAGGGTATCTGCGATCTCATCCATCGACGTGTCGGCGAATAGCCACTCCGCCTCGGCGAGGATCGAGCGCGGAATCCCCGACGTCCGAATACCCAACACATCCTTCGCCGCATCGCGGGCGCGGTATTTGAGCACGGCCCGCATCGCCAGCACAATGAGCTCCATCGCGGCCGAAGGGACGGGGACGCCAGCGATGTCCCGGGTCGAATCGAGCATCTCCTCCTCGATGGGGATCCGGTGATCCTTGACGTGCTGCTGACCAAGTACGAGCAGGTAGTGAATGTGGAGATGGATGAGGCGACCTGACGATTCGTCGAACCCCAGATAGTTCTCGACGCCCGGATAGTCCTTGCCCGGCGCGGCTACCATCGCCTTGAAGTCGTGATCTGAGAGGGTGCGTCGAAAGGCGTCCACCTGCTCCCGATCGACAAGCAGATCGAGGTCGGTCTCACCGTGCACGGCGGCCGCGAGGTGCGAGTTGCTCTTCCAATGACAGTGGCGAATGCCACGTTGTCGCAGATCGTGGAACAGGTCTTCGAGGGCGGCCAGTGGTGTCACGACATCTCCAGGGGACTCGTTCATACTCACGTCACCAACCTTGGATTCTCGAAGACGTATCCCGTAAGAAACGGGTACCTGGTCATCTCGGCGGACACGCGCTCGATCCGCCGTTCGGTCCACTCCACCCTCGTTCGTTCTAGCGGGCGTTCGGCAACGATGGCTGCGCATGCCGCGAGGTACTCGCAGTTCGCCTCGATTCCCAGGAAGTCACACGCCGCTCGGAGTTGACCCTCGGGGTCATCGACCATGTTCTCGTAACGGACCATGTGCACCGAGTCGATCGGCAGGCGCGCATGCAGTTCGCTGAGGATCGCACAGTTGGTGAAATAGCGCTCGACAGCATCGTCGAACGTCCGCTTGCCTCGCATCATCATCACACTGATCGGATCGAACGGGTTGCGCACCACGTGGAAGAACTTGAGCTCGGTTCCATCGAGTCGGTCCTGAATTCGAGACACGAGGCTGGGATCCGCTCCCAGCCGCTGTGTTGTGATGCCAGCCTTGCTGTCGCCGACGACCTCCAGGCCGATGGTCTGGCCTTGCCACTGTCCGGGAATCTCGAAGGAGTACGGCTCGAGGCGACGCGCCGTGACCCTGCCCTTCATGGCTTCGCGTCGCGCTCCCTTCTCCAACAGATAGCAGACCTGCTCCCGGCGGAAGCCTGCACCGAAGTAGCGAACGGCATCTGTTTCGTCGGCGAAGGCGACGCGAGGATGGGCGTCCAGCAACGCGCCGAGCATCGTGCCTCCACTCTTCATGTGACCGATCTCGAGGCATACGGTTCGCACGTGGCGGTACCGACTCCGGTCCCGGGTTGAGTGGTAGCTGCTCAGCAGGTAGCGCCTGGCTAAATCCAATCTCTCGAAGGCGCGGCTGTTGCGGACATTGCGCACCTGAGCGGACTTGGAGTATGTCCGCCACCCATTGGAGTTGAGCCAGTGCACCCACGCACGCTCCAGGCGGCTCATCACGTCACCTTCGACGTATACAAAGTCAGCCTGCCCGTGCCCATCTCTTCCCTTCAGCATGGCGCCCGCCAGAGCGCGCCTTGCTGGAACGCTCTGGCCTTGTTGGAGACTCGTTCTGTTGGCTTTCAACCCGCTGCTTGATGCTCCTTTCGGCATGGTAGGCGTCTTCGCAATCGGCCGGGGGAATGTCGTTGAGATGGCTGTGGATCCGTTGTGTGTTGAACCAGTGCCCCCACGACAGGGTCGCCAACTCGACGTCTTCGATCTTCCACGGCCCCTGGTCGGGTCCGCGGATCAGTTCGGCTTTGTAGAGATGCTTCTGCGAGCATCGTTCTCTTTCGGGCGGCGTACCGCGCGATGCTTGTTCTCTGGCAAGGCGGTAGCGTCGGCTCACATCGCGGATACGAGCCGGGAACCACTGCATCTCGAGGGTTCCTGCGCGTCCAGGCGAGAGTCCCGTAACATCTTGGGCCACGCCCGCAGAGGACGGATTCCCGGGGCTAACAGATCAGCAAGGTCTGCCAGCAATGCGTGTGCCAAGCCAGGATCCGTGATCACCGGGCGCGACCTTCCTCCGCTTACGGCCTCAGCACCGACCTCATGGGCAGTCCGAAACGAGGCATGTAGCAAGCGTGATTGCAGCGTCCCGACCTGCATCGTGGCGCCCTCATGAATCCAGATTCCTCCGCTATCGGCTGACGCGCCCACGCCCGTCGAAACGCGAGCTGTTCCGCATCTTCTTGAGACTGCGCGACAGCGTGGGGAAGGGATGCTCCCGGCGGATGACTGGAATGCTGGGAGGGTGATCGAAGCCCTCGATACTCGGTGATGTAGTGATCGCCGAGCAGAGGAGGGGCTCCGATGAGTCCGGATGCTATGCCAGTTCGCCTGCACTTGCGACGACTCCGGGTGCTCGAGGCGGCGGTTGATGAACCTGAACGCCTGGAGGTGGTGTTGGAGGACGTCCGGTCGGTGGTGCGCTATGCGCATCGCGGATCCCGGACCCGGTTGGTGCACGACCGACGCCGGGTGCGGACTGCCGATCTGATCTATGGGGGCCGTTCGACGGTGCTGGTGTGGCTGCGCCGCCGGTTCCGTTGCGGCGAATGCGGGGGGCGATTCATGGAGGAGCCGCATCCCGATTTCGTTCTCAACCTGGTCACCTGGATCACTCGCCACCTGGTCCGCACCCTGGTCCGTGACGTCAACTCCCTGTCGATCCGGGAGCTGTGTCGTCGAGGATCTCAGCACACGCGGCGAGATATGCGGGTTCGGCCAGAGCTCCAGGTAGCGGCAGATCCGAGCGAGCTGGTCCTGCGGACAGCACACCATGTCCTCATATCTCACGACGAGAAGGTCCGAAGGCGCAATTCGCGATCTGAGGTTCTCGAGCCTCACGCACTGACCGAAGTAGTCGTCGATGGCGCTGTCGAAGGCTCGCCCGCTTCTCAGCATCATCGCGCTGATCGGTTCGAAAGGGTTCCGGATGATCTGGATGAATTTGAGATCGACATCCCCCTACTCTTCTGTGAGACCCGTCCGAGGAGGCCAGGATCGCTGGCAAGGCGCCGAGTCGAAGGTCCAGCTTCACTCTCCCCGACCACGACCAGGTTCGCGAATCGGCCCTGCCACTGTTCGCGCACGGAGAATGAGTAGGGGTCCAGCCGGCGCGCCGTGACGCGACCGTTCATGGCCTCTCTCCGTGCACCCTTGAGCATCAAATGGAAGATCTGGCTCCGACTGAAGCCGGCCTCGACGAACCGCGTCGCGTCAACCTCGTCGGCGACGACGGCGTTCGGGTGGGCGTCGAGCATCGAACCAATCATGGTGCCGCCGCTCTTCGTCTGGCCGATGAACATCAAGAGCTTCCGCACATCTCGGAGCAGATCCGGACGCCGCCGATCCGCCCACCGCGTGAGTGTGAACCTCCACGCCTGATCAAGCCTCCGGAATGCCTTGCCCTGGAATAGCCTGGCGCCGGGTCCTCGTTTGGCGAACCGCCGCCATCGGGTCGAGTCGATCACAGACACCCAGAGCTTCTCCACTGAGCCCGCCGTCCGGTGCCGTGCCATCGCTCGCTACTTCCGACCCCGAGGACCGGGCTGCGGTTCGCGCTCCTCGTGCACTCCACCGGCAACGGGGGGACCGCCTCCAGGCGTGCGACCCTGAACAGTCAAGACTGCGATGAGACCCAATGTGATCCACCATATCCCGAGGCCGAAGGTGCTACGCATGTTGGAGAAGCTGTTGACGATGATGTGGGCCGCGATCACCAACCAAAGCAAGAAGAGAAACCGCCTGCTTCGAAAACCTGTTCGCGGGAGGTTGAACGCTGCGCGACGGAGCCTCACCAGCCACCAGAACACCGGGCCGACGAATAGCGCGAACCCGATCAATCCCTGTTCGGCAAGCAAGGTCATGTAGAGATTGTGCGAAGCGTGATCCTTCTCGGGGACAACGAGGTCTCCGACCTGGCCCTGGAACTCCCTATCAAAGAGATCGAAGTTCCCGAATCCGAACCCGGTGACCGGTCTCTCCTCGAACATGCGCACCGATGCGAGCACCACGGGGAGCCGACTCAAGGCCGATCTGTCAGCGGACGCCGAAGAAACGCGGTGTTCGGCGAAAGTGAGCTGAGTCTGGATTACGCCCGTGGACAGCGCGATCAACAGCACCGGGACGGCCACGACCGCGACGTTGCGCACGAGTCTCGGATACACGAATAGCAGCCCTACAACGACGACGAGCGCCGCCAGCCAACTCGCCCGGGAGAAGGAGAGGAACACCATGTACGCGGCGACGGCGGCGACCGCGAGCAGCCCGACCCGTACGATGCGCTTTCGCTCCGTACTCAGCGCCCAGTGCACGAGGAACAGAGCTCCAAACATGAGAGTTGTCGTGTACACGCTTACGGACTTCAGCGACCCCGTCGTGCGCTCTCCTGCCCTGTCGAGCCACGCGTCGGGAAGCGCTCCGGGATTGTACCACGAGAGCATGCCGAACACCGCTTGCGAAACCACGAGGAAGACGAGCGCCGGAATGAGCATCCGGAGCTTCTCCTCCTCGGGGTCGATCAGGCGGATGATCAGGTACAGACACATTGGGACAAGTGTCCGGTCGTAGAGTTGGTAAGCCGCTCTGAGCGTGCTGTCGCTCGTGTAGATGATGGACACGAGCGTGGCAATCAGATACCCGGCCATCATGACCTCGGCCCATCCAAGCCTGGGGAGGCCCCGCCGCCTCAGCCCCATCGCCGCCGTGACCAGGATGAGGGCGACCGCGAACGGTGGCAGTCCCCGGTGGACCACCCAGAAGAGCATTCGCAGGCTTCCTCCGCTGATGTCTACCACGAAGGGCTGCACCAGCAACCAGAGGATGATCACCGACAGTGGGAAGCGATACGCGAGGACGGCCCCGGGCACGACCAGCAGCAAGCCGATCGCCAGATACCAGCGGCCCCCCGCCACGAAATATGCGATGGTGAGGGCCCCGACCGCGGCGAACATGATAGTGAGGAAGGAGGCCGTTCGAGGGGATATGGCGCCCACGGGGATCGGCCGGAGCTGTGATGCCGGTGCGGTTCTCACGATTCGGTCTTTGCGAGACGGTAGGAAGGTACATCCCGACCCACGCGGTTCTTGAAGGCGTCACGACTGCGCCAGGCGGCGAGGCGGGCGAGATCGAACGGGTAGCCGGCAAACGAGAACCAGAGCCGCTCGCCCGCCGAGAAGTGAACGTCATCAACGGGGTAGTCCAGCGCCTGCATCTCCGCTTTCACCGTCATCTGGATGAACGCGACGTGTGCGGGTGGCAACACCCGGCCATACCGACCGATCGAGTCGGTCGAGATCTCGCCCGGACGGCGCCGCCCGTACGAGCTGTTGCTTCCTTCGTTTCGGAACTTCTCCGCACCGGACAAGGTGAGCATCTCGGGAGCGTACTCTTCATCGATGAACGCACAGATCTCTCTGAGGGTCGCCTCCGGGTCCGCGACGAGGGTCTCGTACCGCACGATGCGGTAGCGATCCGGATATCTCTCCAGGTTCCGTCTCGCCAGCCGAAACGAGCTCAGCCACTCCGCGGTGCCCGCACCGGCACCTCCGCGGCGCTTCTTCCAGCGGGCAAGTACCGAGGCATACCGATCTCTCGGATCCCGCATCATGTGCAGTATCCGGGCATCGGGATACGCCTCGAAGATCGGCACGGCGTATCTCTCCGTATGCAGTGACTTGTCGCCCCAGCGGGGCTTCCCGAGGCTCTCGGCGTAGTGTTCCGCGATGAGGGCGAACAGGCGCCCGTACGACGTTTCGCCGTCCATGAACTCGCGTCGGAGTCGGTCGGCATCGGGATCGAGAAGAATGAGCCGCTTGTACTGCATCATCACGCTCAGACATCGTTCGAAGTTCTCGGGATCTCCTAGATCTCCGTACCGCTCGTAGAAGTACGGCCAGAGGTTCGTCCGGCGGGTCATAGCGATCCGTGGATGCGACGCGAGTAGAGCGAACATCAGACTCGTCCCAGTTCGCTCAAGCCCGGCGACGAACACGGGACCTACGGGCGCTACGCCTCCCATCGCCGTCTCCCTCCTCCCCCGATGCGCCATGCAGTCATCCCGGCAAGTCCCCTGGGTTGTACGACCAGATGGAACGTGAGGCGGTCTCGCCGCAACAGCCGGATCATGCTCTCCGGATAGCCGAGCGTCACGACTTGAGTTGTGGTGTACCGCTCGACGAGTGCCATCCCCAGCGCCGACCGACCGGTGACCGGAGCAGTCTCGTCTTTGTGGTCCCCGTGCCCGCCGCTGAATCCGGCAACCATCTCGGGCGAATACCGTTCTTCCAGGAACCGACAAACTCGCTGCAGGACCTCCTCCGGCCGGAGCCACAGGTCTTCGTGACGCAGGACGAGGTACTGCTCCGGGAACCGTTCCTGATTGGTCCGTGCGACGTCCGCGGACGCCACCCACCGGGCGATGCTCCATCCGACTCTCTCCGGTGAACGACGGCTCGACGCCCCGGTGACCAGGAGAACGCGCGGGTCCCGGACCATGTGAATCATCTTGGCATTGGGTAGCTCCCTCAGGATCGGTCCCGCCACGTGCTCTACAGAGCCCAACTGATCCCCCCAACGCGGCTTGCCCAGTCGCTCCGCGTGGTGCCGGTGAACGAGAGCGAACAGCCGCACATAGGTCCGCGGTCCGGACGTGAACTCGCGCCGGATGCGCTCGGCGTCGGGATCGAGGGTCGCGACGTCCGGGTCCCTGAGTAGGGCATCCAAACAACGCTCAAAGCCCGCATTGTCCTCGAGGTCGCCGAACCGGTGAAAGAACCGGGTCCACAGATAGGTCCTCCGGGTCAGCTCCAGATGAGGGAGTCGGGAGAGGGCCCGGCGGAGTTCTGTCTTCCCGCTGTGAGCGAGGCCCGCGATGAACACGGGTGCTCGGGACTCGGTTTCCGCGATGACCGGCCGGGAGCCGGGCTGTTGATTGCCTTGCGTCATGGCGCTGCCTCCGGTCGTCTCGAACCGGCCCGGGCCTCGACGATCATTCGGCTACCCGGGGTACGACCGAACCAGCGCGGAAACCGCTGATGAATGGTCTCGACGCTCCTCCAGGCCACCATACGGATTGCCTGGTTCGGCCAGTCGCGAACGACGAACCGAAGTCGATCCCTATGGGAGAGATCCAGGGCTTCAGCGGTGTAGCCGTACGTCTCCATGAGCCGACCGGCATGGAGTTCGATGAACGCGATCTCGAGTTCGGGCACTCGCCCGCGGTACCGGCCGACGTGCTCGGTGGAGAGCGGGACCGCGTTCGGTGAGAGCACCGAGTCGCCGACGAGTCGATTGCGATGCTTCGGAGCGTCCTGCATGGAGAGCATCGCCGGAGTGAACTCCTCTCCGAGGAACTCGCAGACGTCCCGGATCGTCTCTTCGGGCTGTTCCACCATTGTCTCGAAACGGACGACCTTGTACCGCCCCGGGAACCGATGCAGGTTCTTCTCCGCGAGGCCCACGGAGTACTTCCAGCGTTCGGTTGCTCCCCCGGCCCTGCCGCGACCATCGGGCCAGCGCGCCAGCGACGCCTCGTAGCGGTCGCGGGGATCACGGACCATGTGAACGATCTTCAGCCCCGGGTATGCCGCGAAGAGCAAGTCGGCATACCGCTCGATCAGGCCGGTTTGGGCTCCCCACCGCGGCTTGCCCCGATGCCCGGCGTAGTGCTGGAGGAACACTGCGAAGAGGTTGGCATAGGTCCGCGGCCCCGACGCGAATTCACGCCGAATCCGTTCCGGATCGGGATCGAGGAATCGGACGTGCTTGTAGCTCATGAGCGCATCGAGGCAGCGGTCGAAGTTGTCATCGCGTTCCAGGTTGCCGTACCGGCCGTAGAAGTAGGTCCACATGTTCGAACCCACTGCCGGGATGGCGATGTTCGGGTGCGAGGAGAGGAACGCCGCCATTGTGGTCTTGCCGGACCGGTCGAGACCGCCGACATAGATGGGACCGCGCCGGTCCAATGCCCTGTCGACGGGTGTCATGCCTCCACCCTCCCGCGCCTGGTCGCGCTGGTGATCTTCTGGTAGATCCGCACGAACACCGTTCGGTCCTCGGGAGCGAGGCCGAAGAGAACCAGCAGTCCGCCGTATGCGCCCAGAATGAGTATCGCCCCGACCGTCACCCACAAGAACGTCGCATAGCTCGGTACCAACAGGCCGACGACGCCGACGATCGCGGCGCTACCCAGTCCCGCGGCCAGCGGCTTCAGGAAGGTCCGATCATAGGGTTGAATCCGCTCGAGCACCCAGACCTCGCCGACCCTCAGCACATTGATGGTCACCGAACCGATCAGCGTCGCGACCGCGGCTCCGAAGATGCCCCACCGGGGGATGAGCACCCAGTTCGCAATCAGGAGCACTGTGGCCCAGATGATGGAGTTGACGAGCTTCACCTTCGTGTGCCCCGCCATGTCGATGACGGTCCCACACGTGCCGGTTCCCGCGGTCAGGAGTTGGGCGAAGGCAAGAACGATAAGAGCGGAAGCGCCGACCGGGAACTCCGGACCGAAAAGCGACAGAATCGGTCCCGCGTACAGCGCCACGATGATGAAGAATGGAAGATTCGCCATGAAGGTCCATCGCGTAGTCGTCCGGTAGAGTTGGCCCGCCTCGGATCGGTTCCCGTCGTGGAGGAGCTCCGCGAAACTGGGCCTCGCAGAGCGCCCGACTGAGTGATACACGACCTGTCCCAGCAGATTTATCTTCGTAGCGACCGCGAAGACGCCGGCCGCCGATACCGAGCCGAGGGACCCGATAAGGACAATCTGGATGTTCTTCCGGAATTTCCGCAGCAGGCCTGAGAGCCACAGGGGGAAGGAGAACGCCGCGATTTCCCTCGCTTCGGAGCGCATACCGCCGGGCCGGCGGGTGAGAGGGAACTCCCTGTTCAGGAGGTAGGTGAACGTGATTGCGGTCGCGACCTCCGAGATGCCGTAAATCACGGCTGCGGCGAACACGTCGAGATCGAGCACGACAAGCACGATCACGAGCGCAAGTCGCACGAGGGACTTCACGACATTCTCTCCGAAGGCCGAATAGTCCATCCGCTTGAACCCGCGCAACGCTCCGCCGAGCACGCCGCTCAGTGACATGAACGGCACGACGACGGCAAGCACCCTCAACAGCTCAGAGATCGAGGGCTCCCCGAAGACGTCCGTCGCGCTCAGGTCGGCGGAAACGAAGAGCGCCGCGCCCAGCACGACTCCGGCACCGACCGACGCCAGGATCCCGATCTGGAGCGTCGCCCACACTCCACTCCAGTCGCGCTCTCTGGTTAGGATGGCCACGAACCGCACCATCGCCGACGGCAGACCCAGATAGGCGATGCCGGAGGCAATGGCCGCCACACTGACCGCGAGGACGTATTCGCCGTACGAGTTCGCGCCGAGTTGGTGGGCCAGGAGTAGTGCAATGAAGAAGCGGCTCGCGTATGCGAACAGGCTGCCACCGGCGAGGAAGATGCCGCCCCTGGCGACCGTCAGGCTCTCGGACGATCGCGATTCGGGCGTCGCCGGTGCATTGGAGGTCACGGCCTCACCCGTGATCTTCGGTCGAGAGGATCTGGAGCATGACCTCCCTCGCGTTCATCTCGTCGGCTCGATCCTCCACCACTTCCTCGACGGGATCCACCACCTCGACTATCTGGGGGATCTCCTGCAACACACCTGTTCCGGTGGCGGCCTCGGTGCCGAACGAGCCCACTCCCACGGTCGCTTCCAACCAGGCGCGCTCGCTCGCGGAGGATCCGGCGACGTCTTCTGCCCAGTTCTCGAGCAACTGCCCGGCGTACTCCGGGTCGACCTCAGGAAGCATGACGGCGAACGACCCCGAGCCGAGGTAGGCCAGGAGATCCTCATCCCGGATCGTCGGTTGGATGGTCTCGACGAAGGCTCTCAGGTCACGTCGCGACGGGTCTTCTGCGATCTTGGTCTCGGCGTCGCGGGCTTGTATCTTCAAGAATCCGACGCAAACCGGACCGCTGCGTCGGGACCGCGCCAGCTCCTGGTCGTACCGCATCCACAGGTATGCCTCGTTGTGGACGCCCGTCTCGCGATCGATGATGTTGAATCGATCTGCGGACCGTAGCGTCCGAGAGAATCTCGTAGCATCGAACACCGGCCACCGGAGCTGTTCGACGACCAGCGCCAGGCCCACACCAAGCAAGAACGCGAATGCAGCACCGAGGATGACAGTGAACCGCTTGTTCGCGTCGATCGGGTTCCTTGGTGTCCGAGCATCGTCGAGGGTCGTCAACTTGAAGGCTTCATCCAGCCCGGCTATGTACGCCGCAGTCTCAATCCCCACTGCGGCGGCGAACACGGCCACCGTGTCAGGATCCGTCCCTTGAACGCCTATCTCCAGGAGGTTCGAGCCGGTGACTACCTTGCTCGTCACCTTCAGGCCGGACCGCTCCTCCGCCGTCAATCCGAGGCGATCGATCGCTCGATCCTTGATCAGTCGGCTGCGCGCAATGCTAGCGTACGTTGTGGTGATCTCGACGCGACGGCTGAGCGTGTCGATCGCCCGGACCGCATCCTCACTGATCGTAGTCCGCGGCCGCACTACGAGAGTGGTGCTGGATTCGTAGACGGATGGCTGGCCGTTCACAAAGATGAGCGTCAGGATCGTTGTGGCGACGAATGTGGCCGCGACGAGCCACCAGCGCTTCCGCACGATCCGAACGTAATCCTTCAGTTCCACGGCTCCCCTTACGCATCCAGGAAAGAGCGTACGGCATCCGCGGTGTATGCGACGGACTGAGATTCAATCTTCGGGTACATCGGCAGGGAGAGGATCCGGTGAGCGGCGCGTTCGGCGATGGGGAATTCGCCCGCCGAGTAACCCAGATCACTGAACGCCGGCTGGAGGTGGATCGGTATCGGGTAGTGGATCCCCGTCGATACTCCCATGCTTGCTAGGTGACGCTGCAGCCCTTCGCGGTCGTCGACCTGGATCACGTAGAGGTGGTAGATGTGCTCCGACTCGTCGGCCTCCGTCGGCAGGGACACCGGAAGGTCGCTGAGGAGAACACCGTACAGGGACGCAGCTTCCCTCCGGGCGGCGTTCGCTTCGTCTAGGTGAGGCAGCTTCGTCCCGAGAACCGCAGCTTGGAGGGTGTCGAGGCGATGATTGGACCCTTTCAGCTCATGGACGTTCCGGGATCCTATGCCGAGATTGCGCAGCATTCGGAGCCTCTCTGCAATCGCGGCGTCATTGGTGACGGCTATTCCGGCATCTCCGAATGCGCCGAGGTTCTTGCTGGGATAGAAGCTGAATGCTGCCGCATCGCCGAGCGCTCCCGTTCGCTGACCGCGATACCTGGCGCCGTGGGACTGACAGGCATCTTCAAACACCCATAGATCGTGTTCCCGGGCGATCGCTTTGATGTCATCCATCTGCGCAGGACGACCGTACAGATGAACGGGCATGATGGCCCGTGTCGCCGGTGTGATGGCCGCCTCAACCTGGTTGGGGTCGAGGTTGTAGCTATCGGGATCCATGTCGACCAGGACCGGTCGAGCTCCACAGAGTTCGATAGCGAAGGCAGTTGAAATGAACGTGTTGGCCGCAGTGATCACCTCGTCACCCGGCCCGATCCCGTACGCCTTCAGGATGAGTTCGAGAGCAGACAACCCACTGTCAACCCCTACCGCGTGGTCAATCTCGCAGTACGCCGCGAAGGCGGCCTCGAATTCCTCCACGGCACCACCGAGGACGAAATCGGATCGTTCCAGCACTCGAGCGATGGCTGCGTTGATCGGCTCCGCGAGCTCCTGGTAGTCGGCTTTGAGGTCGACGAATGGAACGCTCCGGGTCAGAGTCATGGTGACCCGGTCCTCGGACCCCTCCGTCAGGTCGATGATGGATGGCGCCTCACCCTCCGGTTTGGGTAGAGTCACGGTCTTCTCTCCAACTGAATCCTTCTCCGCTTCAGGCGTCCCGGCTGTGTCCACGCGGTGCCAGTCCTTGAGGCTCATGTCTTCCCTCCCATGGACAGCTCTCGACGGAACTCCTCCAACTTGGTGTGTTCCATCCTGCTGTATCCGTTGTCTTCGACTCCGTGGACGCTCTCGATTCGCTCCATCGCTCCATTTCTCGCTAGAGAGCGCTGCGCCGCTTCGATAATCTGCACTACCTGAAGCCCGCCAGCACCGTCGGTCATCGGAACCTGATTCTCCGCGATGCAGTGAGCGAAGTGCCTCGCTTCGAGCTGTAGCGGCTCCTCGAATTCGATTTGTGGGCTGACCACATCCCCGTGGTGGTAGTCGAACTGGAATTCGGCCCATGTGTCTGTGCGACGGGTGGCATCAACCCTCTTGTCGTACACCTTGATCTTCTCCTGGACGGCCACGTCGTCGTACACCGCCATCTTCTTGCTTCCGACGACGGTGACCCGGCGGGTCTTGCACGGGTCGAGCCAACTCATCCGGGTATGGGCCATGATGCCGCTCGGAAATTGGAGCGTCATGTACGCGACGTCCTCAACCGAAGGCTGGACAGCCGCCATTCCCCTCGTGCACACCGTCTCGGGAATCTCGCCGAGGAGGTGGATCAGGATCGAGATGTCGTGGGGAGCCAGGTCCCACACAACGTTGAGAGTCGGATGGAACAGCCCGAGACCCACCCGGACCGTATCGATGTACCTGATATCACCCAAGTCGCCCATCCGGATCATGTCCCGCAGAGCCCATACCGCGGCGTTGTACTCGAACGTGTGCCCGACCATGAGTACGAGATCACGTTCCGCGGCAAGCTCGACCAACCGGCGCGCATCCTCCGAACGCGTCGTCATCGGCTTCTCCACGAGAACGTGGAGTCCCTGCTGAAGACACGCCTGCACGATCTCGAAGTGGGTCTGCGACGGGGTGCTGACGACGACGGCGTCGAGGCCCCGGTCGAAGAGATCTTCGAATCTCTCAGTGACGAATTCGATGCACGGGTACCGCGTCTGGATGTGATCCAGGCGCGACCGTTCGACGTCGGCGACCGCGACCATCGCGGCCTCCGGCAGCTCGACAAAATTGCGAATCAGGTTCGGCCCCCAGTAACCACATCCGATTGCCCCCACCTTTAGCGTTTCCCCCATCAGCCAGCTCCCTTCCTTGAAATCACGGCCGGAATAGTCAGGAATAAGATCTTGAGGTCGAACCAGAGGGATTGACGGTTG
>CAXMQQ010000043.1:0-7612 GCA_964195545.1 uncultured Acidimicrobiia bacterium
CGCGGGCAACCAATCAGACAACGACGGCGGCATCAACAACAACTGATCCCGCTCAACAGTACGCACATTCACCATGCCCACATCATGACCGAAACCGCCACAGAACGCGAGAACCCCCCCCATTCATGCGACAGCCCCCTATGGCAGGGGTTTCAACGCGTTCGGGGTTCGGAGCAGGTGGCCGTTGGTGCTGGTTCGTGCCTGGAACATGCCAGGAGGGATCTCAGAATGGGTCTGAAGAGCGGCGATTCTACCGGTTGATCACAACGTCAGTGTGACGTGCGATCTCCGCCTCATCGTCTTGAGTGGCATGCATGCAGTCAGACGCCATGTCGACTGTGGCGTGTCCCAAGTGGTTCATCAACGCCTTCAGTGAGAGACCGCTAGGAGAACACGATCGTTCGGTCCCCGATGACGAAGACCCGTTCCTCGACGTGGGCTCGAACCGCCCTGGACAGCACCAGACGCTCAATGTCGCGACCGGCAATCACCATCGAGGCCGGGGTGTCGCTGTGGTTCACGGGCGCTACGTCCTGCGTGATGATGGGCCCGTCATCGAGGTCGGCCGTCACGTAGTGCGCGGTGGCGCCTATCAGCTTGACCCCACGATCCCAAGCCTGGTGATACGGACGAGCTCCCTTGAACCCCGGGAGGAACGAATGGTGGATGTTGATGGCTCGTCCTTCGAGCCGCTCGCACACCTCGGGGCTCAGGATCTGCATGTAACGGGCGAGCACGACGAGATCGATGCGGTAGTCGTCGACGAGGGTCAGCAACGCGGCATCGGCGTCTTGCTGAGTCGACGGCGTCACGGGCAAGTGACGGAACTCAATGCCCTCCCGCTCAACGACATTCTCGAGATCTTCGTGATTCGAGACGACAATCGCGATCTCGGCCGCCAATTCACCGGAGTGATGCCGATTCAGCAGGTCGACCAGGCAGTGGTCGTACTTCGATACGAGGATCATCACGCGGGGCTGGTGATCCGCTCTGCGGACACGAAGCTCACCATCGAACTCCCGGACCCTCGACGCGAGATGGGCCGAGATCTCGTCCGGATCCTCGAGATCATCTTCGAACACCGTGCGCATCACGAAGGTATTCGTAGCGTGGTCGGTGAACTGCTTGTTCGCGATGATGTTCGCGTCCAACTCGAGCAACCCTGTCGCGAAACTTGCCACGATGCCGCGCACGTCTGCGCATTTGAGGGTCAGGATGAATCTGCTCATAGGCCCAGCAGGGTACCGCACTTCAATCCTGCCCATCCCGATCTGATCCACGCTCTAGCGAGCCTCTGAGCAAACGAGGAACACGGTCCGGATCAGGAACAGAGGGTGTCGGACATGCCGTTGACTGTCCCGGTACCGAGAGGACGGGCAGTGCATCGATGACCCGGTGGACGAGTCCCTCGACGACGCGGTCGCTCCACCGGTGACCACAACCACGGCGCCGCCGGTCAGCATCACAACGACCCCGTGGCGGTGGCCCCGGACGACGGCAGGGGTTTTGACGCGTTCGGGGTCGCCGTGGGATCGGATGGAATTCCGGATGTGTTCGAGGAACTGATCGCAGCCGTGGGACCTCCTCGAGGTTTCAACTGTCCCTGGTACGTTGCCGGTGGATGGGCGATCGATCTATTCGCCGGACGCGTCACACGAGATCACTCCGACGTCGATCTCATGGTGGCTCGCAGTGACCGGGAGTCGGTCTGCTCGCACTTCCGAAACCGGGCGCTCGCAAAGGTGATGCCTCATCCGGACGGTCTCGTCGGTCGGGGGACTGTCGAGCCATGGGGCGGTGAGCGGCTCGATCTTCCGGTGCATCAGTTGTTCGCCGACGATGCCGCACGGAATCGAATCGAGATCCTTTTCGGCGAAATCGAAGGTGACGTATGGCGGTATCGAAGGAATCCTGCCGTGGTCCGCTCGATCAACGACGTGGCACTCACTTCCCACAGGGCATTCCGCTCCTTGCGCCGGAGGTTGTGCTCCTGTTCAAAGCGAAGTTGATGCGAACGTGGGATGCCGCCGACTTTGACACTGCGGCCGCTGTCATGGGACTCGAACGTCGATCCTGGCTCACAGATGCACTCGAACAGTCCCATCCCGGTCACGAATGGATCACCGCACTCGCCTAGGGTTGGCCCATGGAACGACTCGACGCACCGACCGCAGGTATGCCGATCATATGGGGTGGCGACCGCATCACACGGGTGAGCGAGGATCTGGCAGCGGCCTTCCGACCCGGTGACTCCCTGATCGTCATGCAGAGCGACGGGAACCTCCTGCACGTACCCGCCTCCGAACAGGCGATCGCCACCACGGCGGTTGATGCCGCTTCGACGGCATTCGGTCAGATGAGCCAGATCACCGACGAACGGATCTCAGAATTCTACGAGATGTTCGCTGGCACCCTTGCCGACGACAACTCCTTCGGCCCGATCGCTGCCGCGAATCGATCCGATGTGGCCAAGGCACGCTCCAGGGGCCGGTCGGCGACACGGCTCGTTCTGAATGAGAAGATGCGGTCCGACATGATCGACGGACTTCGGTCGTGGCGGGATGCTCCCACAGGCCGGGGAAGTATTGTCGAGACAACGCAGCATGACGGTTGGCGAGTCGACCGGATCCGGGATGGCCTCGGCGTTGTCGGGTTCGTCTTCGAGGGACGACCGAACGTGTTCGCCGATGCCACCGGCGTGCTGCGCAGTGGTAATACCGTCGTGTTCCGGATCGGTTCCGACGCGCTCGGCACTGCTCGAGCCATCGTCGCACACGCTCTTCGGCCCGCCTTGTCACTCTCGGGTCTCCCGTCGGGGGCCGCCGTGCTTGTCGACAGCGCCTCGCACGCGGCGGCATGGGCGATGTTCTCGGATCCCCGTTTGGCGCTCGCAGTGGCCAGGGGATCGGGCGGAGCGACGGCACAGCTTGGGGCCGTAGCTCGCCAGGCAGGCAACTCGGTGAGCCTTCACGGAACCGGCGGAGCATGGATCGTCGCCGGTGCCACCGCCGATGCCGGTGCCTTCGGAGCCGCCGTTTACCACTCGCTCGACCGGAAGGTCTGCAACACCCTCAACACATGCTGCATCGTTGAGGAGAGAGCGGGCGAATTGGTGCCCGAGTTCCTCCGGGCGCTCGAACGTGCCGCTGAACGACTGGGCGTCCAGCCCAAACTCCACGTACTCGAGTCGTCGACCGGCGTCGTCCCGAAGGCGTGGTTCGCCAGGATGGTTCTGATCGCTCGGGCCGGTGGCGAGCAACGCGAATACCAGGCGGAACTCATCGCAGAGAGCCGACTCGGGGACGAGTGGGAGTGGGAGGACAGCCCCGAGGTCACGCTCGTCATCGTGCCGTCGATAGATTCAGCGGCCGACCTCTTCAACCGGTACAGTCCGCGATTCGTCACGTCACTGATCTCCGACGACCAAGCTGAGCACGATCGGTTCTTCGATCTTGTCGACGCACCATTCGTCGGCAACGGCTTCACCCGTTGGGTCGACGGTCAGTACGCACTCGACAAACCGGAACTGGGGCTCTCGAACTGGCAGCACGGACGTCTCTTCGGACGGGGCGGCATCCTGTCGGGCGACTCGGTCTACACGATCCGAACGCGCGTGACCCAAGAAGACCCGGACATCGGGCGCTAGCCCCACCGCGTACCCAGGGTTGCAGTCCTTGTATATGACGCCGTCAGCCCGCGGAATGAGTTCCCCGTATCGCGACGCTCTATCGTCCGGTCACAGCGGTTCAATCTTGAAGCGATCGGAGGATCGAATGGGTGAGCGACTCCTGGTCATCGGAGCAGACGCAGCCGGCATGACGGCGGCGAGTCAGGTGAGGCGTCGGAACCGGGACTTCGAGGTCATCGCCTACGAGATGGGGAACCATGCCAGTTACGCGGCGTGCGGAGAGCCCTATCACATCGCGGGCATCATCGACCCGATCGACAAGCTGATCGCCCGGACGCCCGAACAGTTCGCTCGTGCGGGGATCGAACTGCATCTCCGCCATGAGGTCACGGCTGTCGACCTCGATCGCCGCGTCGTCGAAGTTCGAGACGCCGACGGGGAGACCACCCTCGAGAAAGGCTTCGACCATCTCATGGTGTCGACCGGTGCCAGGGCGTCCGTGCCACCGATGCCAGGCCGTGGCCTCGATGGGGTGCACACGCTGCGCACACTCGGAGATGCAGCAGCGCTCAGGTCGATCGCTGATGCCGGTTCCGGAAACGCCGTGATCGTCGGGGGTGGCTACATCGGTCTCGAGGTCGCCGAGGCATTTCACACGCAGGGGTGGAACGTGACAATCGTCGAGGGGCTGCCCGCAGTGCTCGCGCGAACGCTCGACTCCGATCTTGGTGAACAGGTCGCCGAAGCAGTGCGTTCGATGGGCATCACCGTGCTCACTGGGGCGATGGTTGAGCGGATCGAAGGTACCGATCGGGTGACCGGAATCTCGATCGACGGAGGGAGTCTTCCGGCCGACGTCGTCGTGCTGTCGACTGGTTCTCGACCGGTGGTTGAGATCGCTCGCGATGCAGGGATCCCGCTTGGGGAGACCGGTGCAATCGCTGTCGATGATCACCAGCGGACAGGGATCGAAGGCGTGTGGTCGGCAGGAGATTGTGCGGAAGCCCGACACCGTGTTACCGGCCGCCCGGCGAACTTGCATCTCGCCACCGTGGCGAGCAAGACGGGGCGGATCGCTGGGGCCAACATCGCCGGCGGAGACCTTGCATTCCCGGGCACCATCGGAACAGCGATCACCCGCGTCCATGACCTCGAGGTCGCCACGACGGGACTCCGTTCCTCGGATGGCGCGGCTGCCGGTCTCGACCTGGTCGACGCAACCGTGAGCGGTGGAACGATCGCCCACTACATGCCGGGATCGGAGGAGCTCACCATCCGGGTCACGGCGGAGCGGGGAAGCGGCAGGATCGTTGGCGCCCAGATCGTTGGCGGAAGCGGTGCCGGGAAGCGCATCGACGTCTTCGCCACGGCCATCTGGGACGGCATGACGGCAGGAACACTCGAGTGGGTGGATCTGGCCTACGCCCCGCCGTTTGCCCCCGTGTGGGATCTCATCGTGATCGCTGCTAGGAAGGTAGCGGCGGCGGCAAGTGTTGAGAAGATGCGCGCGTAGGTCAACAATCCGCGAACTGTGGGCTGTCAAGACACCTATACACACCTGCGAACCCAGGGTTCGCAGAGCATGGGGCGATGAGGGTGGATTCCTAGTTGATGACGAGGTTGACGAGGTTTGGGGGACGGGCGACGACCTTGCGTACCTCACCCTTGGTGAGCCACTTCTGGATCCGCTCCGCCGCCATCGCAGCAGCAACGGCGGCATCCTCGTCGATGTCCGGTGACACGTCGATGCGGTCGCGCACCTTGCCGTTCACCTGCACGACCAGGGTCACCGTCTGATCGGCAGCGACCGTCGAATCCGCCTCCGGCCATGCCTGGAGATGGATGCTCGCAGTACTTCCGCGCCCGAACCAGATCTCCTCGGTGACGTGCGGGGCGATAGGGGCGAGCAGCACGAGCAGAAGGTCGACGGACTCGTTCCACGCATCGAGCGACACCGTCGCGTTGCGACGGGCCCCGAGCAGGTCGTTGCGCAACGTCATCAACGCCGCGATAGCGGTGTTCCACTTGAACGCCTCCATGTCACGACTCACCTTGGTGACTGCCTGGTGGGCCGACCGGCGCAGTGCGAGCGACGACTCGTCGGACACCGCACCCGGCTCGTAGGCGGTGGTTCCGATCTTCCAGACATCCTCGATGAACCTGCGTGCACCCGAGATGCCTCGTGAATCCCACGGACCGCCCTTCTCCCAGTCGAACGCGAACATCAGATAGAGACGCACCGTGTCTGCTCCGTAGCGCTCGACCAACTCGTCCGGGTTCACCGTGTTGCCCTTGGACTTCGACATGCGCTGCACTTCGAGGTAGTGGCGGAGTTGGGTGACGTCGTTGACTCCATCGATGCCGGGTACTTCGACCTCGGCACCCTCGGGCACCTCGACCGTGACCGTCGCGTCGACGGTCTGTACCTGGAGCGTCCGTTCGGTTCGGCGAATGAGTTCGCCGACGACCGGGCCGGCGTCGGACGCAGCGTGGTCATCGACGCGAACCGACTCGGCGACGAAACGGCCATCGAGCCACTCACCTGCCACGACCAGGCGATCACCCGGCCGTTCCTCACCGAGAATCTGACCCTGATTCCGGGACTGTGTCATCGGTTCGTCGAACACGCCTTCAGGATCGCGATCGTGTTCTCGCATGACATGGGCAGCGTCGTCGAAGACGCCGAGGTCACGCATCGCTTTCGTGAAGAAGCGGGTGTACAGGAGATGCATCGTGGCGTGCTCCGCACCGCCGGTGTATGTGTCGACCGGGAGCCAATACGCCGCCTCCTCGGGATCGAACGGAGCTGTGCCGAAGTGCGGGGAGAGATAGCGGTACGGGTACCACGATGAGCACATGAACGTGTCCATCGTGTCGCTTTCGCGTCGCGCAGGCTGTCCCTCGGAGTCGACTGTCTCGATGAACTGCTCGTCGGTCGTCAGCGGACTCGGACCACCCGTGAACGCCGGCGCCTCCGGCAACAAGACCGGCAGATCCGGGGCGGCTTCAATCGTGCCGTCGGCACGGAACACCATCGGTATCGGCGCCCCCCAGTAACGCTGCCTCGAGATGAGCCAATCGCGCATCCGGAAGCTGATCGCTTCTTCTCCGGTTCCGCGCGCCGAGAGCCAATCGATGGCTGCCGCGACCGACGGGTTGGCACGCCCCTTAGCGTCCCTTGTTTCGATCCCGTCGATCGGACCACTCCCGACCATCGAGCCGGGTCCGACGTAGGCCTCGGTCATCGTGCTGCCATCAAGTGGATCGGCATTGGCAGCTTGTATGACTGGAACAACGCGCAACTCGAATTGTCGGGCGAACTCGAAGTCGCGCTGGTCGTGAGCCGGGACCGCCATGATCGCTCCGGACCCGTAGGAGAGGAGCACATAGTCGGCGACCCATACCGGGATGCGCTCACCGTTAACAGGGTTGATGGCGTATCCGCCGGTGAAGACACCGGTCTTCTCCCGATCGGCTTCCATGCGTTCGAGTTCCGATCTTGCGGCCGCTGCGATCCGATAGTCGTCGACCGTGCTGCGCTGCTCCTCCGTGGTTAGGACGTCGACCAGCGCGTGCTCGGGGGCGAGCACCATGAACGTGGCGCCCCACAGTGTGTCGGGTCGGGTCGTGAACACGGGAATCTCGTCGCCGGTCTCCAGAGCAAAGACGACCTCGGCGCCCTCCGACCGACCGATCCAGTTCGTTTGCATTGCCTTCACCGGTTCCGGCCAATCGATACTGGAGAAGTCCAACAGTTCATCCGCGTAGTTCGTGATGGCGAAGAACCACTGCTCCATCTTCTTCTGGATCACCGGTTGACCCGTCCGCTCGTCCTTGCCGTCAATGACCTGTTCGTTGGCGAGCACGGTCTGGAGTGTCGGCGACCAGTTCACGATCGCCTTGCCTCGGTAGGCGATGCCGCCTTCGAAGAACCGGCGGAACAACCACTGCGTCCACTTGTAGTACTCCGGGTCACAGGAGACT
>CAXMQQ010000044.1:0-6875 GCA_964195545.1 uncultured Acidimicrobiia bacterium
CCTCCGTCTCGCTGCGCTCGGCACCTCCCCCTGAGGGGGAGGAGGAGGGCGGTGAGGGGGAGGAGGAGGACGTTGGAGGAACGGACTCCTCTGCCTTTCGGCGCTCTTCCCTCTCTTGTTTGCTTCTGCTCTCCGCCAGACGCTCCCTCAGGAACTTCGCTTCCGTCTCCGCCTTGCCCGCTCTCTCTCTGGCTTCGGCAAGTTGCTGGCCGGCCTCGTGGAGATTCCCCAACTGGGTGAGCATCTTGTTCCAAGCATCAACGGGGACGATCATGGTGCTGTCTGCTTCGGCGGCTTCGCCACCGGTAGCCGGTAGCCGGGAGTCGGGAGTTGATACGGGATCATCAGGGGGTTCGGGCTGTCTGCTGTCTGCTGTCTGCTGTCCGCCCTCCGCCAGATCTCGACCCATCGCCTTCGCGTGCCGGTCTACTGATCCCATTTCCAGCATTCTCAGGGTCTGTTCGCCGTCGAATTCGAGGTAGGAATCGACGGATTCGCGACGACACCACTTGCGCAGAGTGCCCAACGGGATGCCGGTCTCGTCAGAGACCTCACGGAGGGTTCGCCAATCGCCGTCGCGACTTGCCGTCGTGCGCTGCTGGGATACGGTCGGTCGCGCGCGGCGTCGATCACGCGACTCGCGGATCGCCTCCGTCTCCCACCTGTTCGCAGCCTCCATACCCATGAGCGTAGCGCTCGGCCGCCATGCCGACTCGGCCGCGGCCGTTCACCTACAATGGCGTTTGTAGCGACACGGGATCGGTGAATGCCGGAAACACCTCCACAACTTCAAGACGAGGTTCGGGATCTCGTTCGGAACATCGTCACCGGTGTCCTCGACGACGCAGGACGCATTCCCCCGCTACCCGAACGCGACGTGCCGGCGTCACCGACCGGAGGATTCGCGACGATCGCCGTCGGATCCGATCACGGTGGCTTCCCCCTGAAAGAGCGCCTAGCGTTCCGCCTCAAGGAGACGGGTCACGACGTCCACGACTGCGGGACCGATTCAACCGACGCCGTCGACTATCCCGACTACGCGCACGAAGTCGCTCGACTCGTCGCCGACGGCACATGCCGCTGGGGGATCATCATCGACGGAGCCGGCATCGGTTCGGCGATGGTTGCGAACAAGGTCCCCGGTGTTCGTGCCGCCCTTTGCTACGACATTTCGACGGCTCGCAACAGCCGTGAACACAACCACGCCAATGTGCTCACGCTCGGCGCCGGTCTGATCGGCCCGAACCTTGCGTGGCAGATCGTCGAAGAATGGCTCGCGACACCGTGGGGCGAAGGCCGCCACGGCGATCGAGTCGACAAGATCAGCAAGATTGAGAACCGATACGCCGGAGGGTCGAAGTGACCAGCGACATCCTCGACCGGGAGATCCTGGTCGAACTCATCACCAAGGAAGTGCTCAGTGCTCTCGCCGAGCGATCCGACATCTGCAAGAACCCCGAAGCCGTCAGACAGGTCGTAGCCAACGGTGCGGACCGGGTTGCGTTCCACGGGACCGCAGCCGATGTTCCGCTCGACGTGGCGAAGTACATCGACCACACGCTTCTGAAACCCGATGCCACGGCCGACGAGATCGACGTGCTCTGTGAAGAAGCGGAGGAATTCGGGTTCGCTTCGGTGTGCGTGAATCCCACCTGGGTGAAACGAGCGGCCGATCGACTCCGTGGATCGGACGTCAAGACGTGTTCAGTCATCGGCTTCCCACTCGGCGCGACGACGCCGGAGATCAAGGCGATGGAGGCTCGCCGGGCGCTACGGGATGGCGCCCGCGAAGTCGACATGGTCATCAACATCGGAGCGCTCAAGTCCGGCGATCACCAACTCGTCCGAACGGACATCGAGAAGGTCGTCGACTCGGCCCACGAGGGTGGTGCGATCGTCAAGGTGATCCTCGAGACCTCGAAACTCACCGACGAGGAGAAGGTCGTCGCTTCCGCGCTCGCCAAGCAAGCCAAGGCGGACTACGTCAAGACCTCCACAGGGTTCGGCGGGGGAGGGGCGACGGTCTACGACGTGTCTCTGATGCGTGAGACGGTGGGTCCCGACATGGGGGTCAAGGCGTCCGGCGGGGTTCACACGGCCCAGGAAGCGGAGGATATGATCGCTGCGGGTGCCACCAGAATCGGGGCATCGGCAGGAGTCGTGATTGTTGGAGGAGTGGAAGGAGACGCCGGTGGCAAAGGGTATTGAGGTTCGGTCGTACACAATCCTGGACTCGCTGCAACCGCAGTACGCAGCGTTCCTCGGCACCGTCGCTCAGGGATTCCTGCCCCTCGCCGGCGATGCTTCTCTCTTCGTCGAGGTAGCTCCCGGCATCGAGATCAACCGTCTCACCGATGTGGCGTTGAAGGCCACGACCGTGAAGCCGGGTATGCAGATAATCGAGCGCTACTACGGACTCCTGGAGGTCCACTCGCCCGATCAGGCAGAGACGAGAGCTGCCGGTGAGGCGATCCTCGAATCCGTCGATCACGCCGAGACCGACCGGATCAAACCGAAGATCCTCTCGTCGCAGATCATCCGGCGCATCGATGATCACCATGCGCAACTGATCAACCGGACCCGCCACGGACAGCTGATCATCCCCGGCCAGACCCTCTACGTGCTCGAGTGCGAACCGGCTGCATACGCCGCGCTCGCCGCGAACGAGGCGGAGAAGGCTGCAGAGATCAACATTCTCGAGGTTCGTTCCCACGGTTCGATGGGCCGGATCTACCTCGGAGGAGAAGAGCGGGACATCGATGTTGGCTGGAGAGCCGCGGTCGCTGCCCTCGAAGGCCTCGAGGGAAGAGTTGTTTGAGCTTTGAAGCAGTGAGCTTTGAGCCATGAGCAAGACGCAGACTCACCGAAGACAGCGGTGAACGCCTAGAGTCAATCGAAATCACAGAAGGAGCAAACGGATGGCTGATGCACTAGGGATGATCGAGTGCCGGAGCTTCGCAGCGATGGTCGAATCGGCCGACGCAATGGTGAAGGCAGCAAAGGTCGAGCTCGTATCGTACGAGGAGACCGGTGGCGGCTACGTGACAGCGATTGTTCGTGGCGATGTTGCCGCGGTGAAGGCCGCTGTGGACGCCGGCATTCGCGGCGCAGAGAAGGTCGGCGAGGTCATCTCGACGCACGTCATCGCCCGTCCGCATCTCAACCTCGATCTCATCCTCCCGCTCGGACGAGCCAGCGAGGCCAAGGAAGAGCTCGGCTGATTCCGACTGCCCCACACACCTAGGAGGTGGGATAGATGCAGCTCGGAAGGGTCACCGGGACGTTGGTGTCGAGTCGCAAAGAACCCCTCATGGAGGGGATGACGTTCCTCGTCGTCCGACAGATCGACGTCAACAACATCGACACGAACACCTATGTCGTGGCTGTCGACGCCGTCGGCGCCGGCGTCGGAGAGGTCGTCATGTATGCCTCGGGCAGTTCGGCTCGCCAGACCGCCCTCACGAAGGACAAACCCTGCGATGCCGTGATCATGGGGATCGTCGACACGTGGGAGGTCGACGGCGAGACGGTGTTCGTGAAGTGAGGCCTTGGTGCTGACCGAACAGGAGATCGCAGCGATCATCGCCCGCGTGAGCGGCCGCGTCGAAGCGGTCGAAGGTCGGAGCCGAACCGGGCCATCCCTGCGAGCGGCGGCGGAAAGCGCAGCGTTCTCGTCGAAGCTTGGCGACGGCATCTTCGTGACCATCGACGAAGCAGTTGCTGCCGCCCGACGGGCGTTCCTCGCGTATCGAGACATGGGTCTCGAGAAGCGGAAGGTCATCGTTGAGGCGATGCGTTCCAAGATGCTCGCCGACGGTGAACGGCTCGCGTATCTGGCTCGTGAGGAGACCGGTCTCGGACGGGCCGAGGACAAGACGTTCAAGAACCGGCTGGTCACGGTGCGCACCCCCGGACCGGAGGACCTCGAACCGCATGCCGTCACCGGCGACTCTGGCATGATGGTCACTGAGTTCGCTCCGTATGGTGTGATCGGATCGATCTCACCGGTGACGAACCCCACGTCGACGGTGATCAACAACTCGATCGCGATGATTTCCGCCGGAAATGCCGTGACCTTCAATGTCCACCCGCATGCGAAGGACGTGTCGATTGAGAACGTCCAGGTCCTCAACCGGGCCATCATCGCCGCCGGTGGACCGCCTGATCTCATCACCGCGATCGCCGAGCCAACGCTCGAATCCGCCAAGCGCCTGATGGGGCATCCCGACGTCCCCGTCCTGCTCGTTACCGGTGGTCCCGGTGTTGTGCGTGAAGCTCTGGCGATGCCGAAGAAGGCGATCACGGCCGGACCAGGCAATCCTCCCGCCGTCGTAGACCAGACCGCAGATTTCGAGCAGGCAGGGCGCGACATCGTGCGTGGCGCCTCGTTCGACAACAACATCGTGTGTGTGGACGAGAAGACGACGATCGTTGTCGACAGCGTCGCCGACCGTCTCGTCCAGTCGATGGTTGCCCACGGTGCATACCGGCTCAAGGAGCACGAGCTCAAGCGACTCGAGCGGGTGATCTTCAAGGAGATGGGGCCGCAAGGCAAGCCCGGCGTTATCAATCCGCCGTGGATCGGGAAGGACGCTGCCGTCATTCTCTCCGAGATCGGTGTGTCCGTTGACAGGGACATTCGGCTCCTCGTCGCCGAGGTGCCCGCCGGGCACAATCTCGTGTGGACCGAGCAGATGATGCCCGTGATGCCCGTCGTTCGGGCCAAGGACGTCGATACTGCCATCGACCTGGCCGTGCGATCAGAGCACGGATTCCGTCACACCGCCTCGATCCACTCCACGAACGTGGACACGATCACTCGAATGGCGCGAGAGATGAACTGTTCGATCATGGTGGCGAACGGACCGAACCTCTCCGGTCTCGGTGACGGGGGCGAGGGTTTCAGCTCCTTCTCGATCGCCAGCCCGACGGGCGAGGGTCTGACCCGCCCCAGGACGTTCTCCCGCATCCGGCGGGTGACCGTCGTGGGAGCGATGCGCATTGTCTGATCCAGCGATCGCCATCGTCGAGTTCAACTCGATCGCCGTCGGAATCTTCACCGGCGACGCCATGGTGAAGTCGTCTCCAGTGAGTTCGATCTACGCAGGGACGGTCCATCCCGGTCGGTACCTGGTGCTCGTCACCGGTGATACTGCAAGCGTCGAGGTGGCGCTCGAGACCGGCCGCGACGCGGGCGCCGACTCCCTGATCGACTCGATCTTCCTCCCCGCCGTTCACGATGACGTCGTCGCCGCGATCGTGTCCGCGGTTGAAGCGGCCGACTTCGACGGTGATGCCACCGGCATCGTGGAGACGGACACGGTCGCCAGCGTTGTCGAAGCAGCCGATGCTGGGGTCAAAGCCGCCGCTGTTTCGTTGCCAGCTGTCCGCCTGGCCGATGGCCTCGGCGGCAAGGGCTACGCCGTGTTCACCGGTCCCGTCGCAGAGGTAGAAGAGGCCGTGGGAGCGGCCGTCGCACGATCGGGACCGACCGGGCACCTCATCCGTCACGTGATCATCGCCCAGATCCACGAGGAGATGCGTCAGAACCTTGCCGAGGATCTTCGCTTCAACCAGCGACTCGCCCAATACTCAGGGGAGCGCTGATGCAACTTGGCAGAGTCACCGGGACCGTTGTAGCGACGATCAAGTCCGAAGGCCTCGAAGGTGTCAAGTTCCTTGTCGTCCAGCCGCTGAACAAGCAGCAGGAGCCGGTCGGCCGACCCGTCATCGCGGCCGACGCCGTCTACATGGCCGGACCCGGCGAACTGGTCTACTTCGTTGCATCTCGAGAAGCCGCCGAGGCCCTCGATCCCCGGTTCGTGCCGGTCGATCATGCGATCGTCGGCATCGTCGACCAGGTGATGATATGAAGATCGGAAGGGTCTCCGGCAACGTCGTCTCGACGATCAACCATCCATTCTTCGACGGGCGGGCCCTCATGTTCTGCGACATTCTCGATGTCAACGGAGAACCCAACGGATACACGATCGCCGTTGACACCGTCGGTGCCGGCGTTGGAGAAGCGGTGTTGATCATCGATGAAGGCACTTCGGCCCGCCAGATCTTCGGCTTGACAACCGGACCGATTCGCGCCGCCATCGTCGGCATCATCGACTCGATCGACACCGTCTGATACTCCGGATATTGGACATTGGCATCTAGCCTCCGCGCTGTGCTGAAACGAACGCTCATCGTCCTGACCCTCGTGCTCGCCCTCGTGCTGTCCGCCTGTGGCGGTGGCCAACCGGAGACGTGCGATGACATCGCCGACGTCACTATCGATCTCATGCAGGATCTCATCCATAACGTCGAGCAGGAAGTCGGAGACTTGACGGTCGAAGAACTCGTCGCCACGCAGGGCGACCTGCCCTCGGTCGAGGAGTTTCAGGAAGAAGCGACGAAGATCAACGAGCAGGCTGTCGAACTCCAGTGCAGCCAGACCACGATCGAGACCCTCGTCGCTGAGAGAGTCCACGAACTCGAGGCCACGACTCCGATAGGCCAGTTCATAATCGAGGCCATTCGGTCAGGTGGGCTGTAAGTCGCCAGCTTTGAGCGATGGACTTTGAGAATCATGTCCATGTCGGCGAGGCTCGGTGTGCCGTGTCCTCTTCCCTCCCTTTAGGGGAGGGTGGCGGCGCCGGCAGGCGCTGACGGAAGGGGTCAGACGGTTCTCTTCACCTGTGGCTCTTGACCCCCTCCGTCGCCCTGGCGGGCGCCACCTCCCCCTGAAGAGGTGCGGCGTATTTGATGCTCGCGTTTTGGGTTGGGGTTCGATAGGTTCCGCGTATGACTGTTACCCGTGTGGTCCGGTTGGGTCCGTCTCGTGAGTTGTGTGGCACGACACCTGAACAGTTCGGTGATCTACTGAT
>CAXMQQ010000045.1:0-19117 GCA_964195545.1 uncultured Acidimicrobiia bacterium
GCCGGATGTGAGTGGGCAGGGTCGATGTGTTCGCGCAATGCTTCGAGCCGATGATCGCGACCTCACGTGGCAATCGCTCATCGACGAAATGCTAGGATTCCGACTCGAAGGAGGACTCGCATGGCGGATGTAGAACCACCAGTGGAGGAGACGCCCTCCGAGCAGCCGGTCGAGGTCAGGAGCCTCTACCGGCACCCACTCGCCGCTGTCGGCGGAGCATTCGTACTGGCCGGAACCCTCGTCTTCCTTCTCCTCGTCTTCATCGACCTGTCCTCACCGAATGAGAACACGTACCGATCGCTGATCACCTACTTCGCGATCCCGGGCATAGTCATCATCGGGCTGATCCTGTTCCTCATCGCCGTCCGCAGGCAGGTGATGAACGCTAAACGTCGTGGTGAGAACGTCCGCTTCAACCTCCGTATCGAGCCGTCCAGCCCCAGGTATATGCGGAGCCTCTGGCTGTTCCTCGGACTGGGTGTCGTGTTGGTTCTCGCCACCGGCTGGGCGGGTTTCAAGGGCTACGAAGCGACCGACTCGGTTTCATTCTGCGGTGAGACCTGCCACACCGTGATGGGTCCCCAGGCGACGACCTACCAGGAGTCGCCTCACGCCCAGGTTCTCTGTGCCGAATGCCACATCGGTCCGGGAACATCGTTCTGGGTGCGGTCGAAGATCGACGGAATCCGACAGGTCATCAAGACGGCTACGAACACCTACGACCGGCCGATCAAGACCCCAGTGGAGAGTCTCCGCCCCGCGCCGGAGACTTGCGAGCAGTGCCATTGGCCCAGCCAGTTCTACGGGCGCAAACTTGTGACGCAGCACTACTACCGGTCGGACGAGTCGAACTCTCCATGGACGATCAGCATGCTCCTCGACATCGGCGGGGTGTCCGGTACGGCAGAGGCCGGGAGCGGCGGTATCCACTACCACATGCTCCCAGGCAAGACGATCGAGTACCTAGCGGTCGACCGCAAGCGTCAGGATATCCCGTGGGTGCGCGTGACCCGCGATGACGGTTCGGTCAGCACGTTCGAGGATCCGAACGCGTCGTATCCGGATCCCAGCGAATTCGATGAAGAGATTCGTACCTTCGACTGTATCGACTGCCACAACCGGCCGAGCCATCAGTTCCTGCCACCGGCGGTCGCGATCAATTCGGAGATCGCCGCGGGGACGATCTCCAGCGATCTCCCGTACGTACGGCGTGTCGGGTTGGAGCTCCTCAACTCAGCCTACGAGACACAGGACGAGGCCGAGGCGGCGATTCGCTCCACATTGTTGGCCTACTACCGGGAGACGTATCCCGATCGCGTTGACGAACTCGGGAACGACATTGCTGAGGCCGCCGACACGCTGGTCGAGATCTATCGCGGCAACTTCTTCCCCGAGATGAAGACCGACTATCGGGCACATCTCGACAACGTGAGCCACTTCGTGAACGACGGCTGCTTCCGCTGTCATGGAACCGACATGGTCGACGAGGCAGGCACAACGATCTCAGGGGACTGCACCGCGTGCCATACGATCGTTGCGCAAGGCCCGTCGGAAGACGTCGACTCTCTGCAACAGGATCTTGCCGGCCTCGAATTCATTCATCCCGTCGACATCGGCAGGCAGTGGGAGGAAATCAACTGCACTGGATGTCACACGACCTCGGAGGGGTACTAGGCGCGTGGAGACACATCGAATGGACGTAGAGCATCAGCGATGGAGCACATGCAGGAGATAACCGCCATAGCTCGGGCAATGGTCACCGTCCGGTGTGGCATCGCTTCGCCGCGTCGGGTGGCGACACCGGCGGAGCGACCCCTGGGGGTTCCTCTCGGCGCCGGAGTACAACCGTGATGCAGTCTTCGGGGGCTCGCGTTATCCGGTACACGCTCGGGACAATCGCCGTGCTCGCCGTCCTCGCCGGTGGATGCTCCTTCGGTGGTGAGGCCTCGTCGGGCGATGTGCCGCTGCCTCCCACGACCGTCGTGGCCGACAGTGAGTTTGTCGGGTGTCTCGAGTGCCATGACGACTTCGACGCAGGAAGAACGGGCAGTGACTCCGATGTGCTGACCTTCGATCACGCGGAACACGAGACGGTGTCCGAGTCCGTCGGCTGCGGATCGTGCCACTTGGTCGACACTCATGTGGGGACGACGACCTTTGGGCCTGGAATGGACACGTGCTTCGAGTGTCACGGCGCGACCGAGATCGCACCTCTGAATTGCTCATCGTGTCACCCCTCCTCGGTGATTCCCAGCCCGCCAAGCCATCTCGGTGACGACTGGGCGAGAGCTCACGGAATACCGCTGCTCGACAGTGAGATCGCGTGCACCACGTGTCACGAAGAGGAGCAATTCTGTGATGCGTGTCACGGCCTGGAGATGCCCCATCCCGGAGATTGGACCGAGGAGGTCCACGTCGATGCAGTCCTGGATCGCGGCGAGGACGGTTGTGTGGCGTGTCACGGGTCCGTCGCGACCGGGGAAGCACGCAGCGACTGCGACACATGCCATCACCCCGAGGGCGCTCTTGATGATCCCTGGCTCGTCGCTCATCCCGATGTCGTCAACCACGAGGGCGGAGACTCGTGCTCTACGTGTCACGTCCAGCCAGATTTCTGCACCGCCTGTCATGGTGTTGAGTTACCCCATCCCTCAGGCTGGAACGAGGCGGACCATGCACTCGCCTACTTCGAAGACGAGGACGACAGCTGTGCCGAGTGTCACACGCTCGATGCGACCGAAGAGGCCCGCAGCGACTGCGACACATGCCACCACCCCGGTGGCGATCTCGATGACCCCTGGCTCCTCGCCCACCCCGATGTCGTGAAGTACGGGGATGCGACATGCTTCACGTGTCATGCGCAGACGACGTGTGTTCAATGTCACGTCGACGGTGTCAAGGACTTCGAAATCGATCGGATCCAATTCCTGGATCAGTGGTTCAGATCGGAACCATGAGCGAACAGGGAGGCGACACGGCGGACCATCCGCCGCGCAGGTGAACTGCGGTGTCCCCGATGTCCACAAGAGCGGTAAAGTCGCCGTCGATCGCAGCGTCGGTACGCGACGGACCGGACGCAAGGAGAAGTGGTGAGCCATTCAGAAGATGGGCGGCACGGGGAGAGCCTGCCCTCCGAGGACCCGGGCCTCGCTGTGTCCGGCGTGACGCGACGATGAGCGATTCATCGTCGGTCTCCCAAGCTGACTCCGGAGCGTACGTTTCGGACGAGGTCACCGTCATCGACCCACTCGTCGTGCTCGATGGTGTCGACGTTCGTGTTGGATCGATGCAGATCCTGCGCGACGTCAATCTCGAGGTCAAGGCAGGCGAGATCGTCGGACTCTTCGGATCGAATGGCGCAGGGAAGACGACCGCTCTTCGTCTCATCGCCACGCTGATAAGACCGGCTCAGGGGGTCGGCACTGTTTTGGGGGCCGATCTGTCTGCACCGGAACGCTACGACGTGCGTCGGAAGATCGGGATGATCGGGCACGTCCCTGGAACCTTTCCGGAACTCAGCCTCCTCGAGAATCTCGAGTATGCGGCGAGAGTCGCCGGAGTACCGATCGATCGGGCAAAGGACGCGCTCGCTGCAGTTGGGTTGGCTGCAGCCTCAGATCGACTCGCAGGCGCTTCGTCCCACGGCATGCAGCGGCGTACGGAGTTCGCGAGAGAGTTGATGATCGATCGTTCCCTGCTGCTGCTCGACGAACCCCACTCTGCACTCGATCGCGACGCGGTCGACCTGGTGGAGGGCCTCATCGAGCGAAAAGCGGCTGAGGGCGGTGCCGTCATCGTCGTCTCTCACGATCGAGACCGCATCAATGCAATCGCCCATCGGAGTGTCGAACTTGTGGGAGGGACGCTCTCATGACGACGGGTTTCTGGCACCAAGTGGAAGCCGTCGTCCACCGGGATCTCCTTCGCGAACGGCGTCGCGGCGATGTGTTGTGGGTCACGATCCCGTTCGGAGCACTCGCACTCCTGCTCGTGCCACTCGCGATCGGCACCGACGCGAGCATGCTTCGCGACATCGGCGTCGGCATGTACTGGGTCATCGTGATGCTGTTCGGTGTGCTCGTCGCCGTGGGAAAGGCCTCCAGAGAGACGCTCCCACAGCAAGACGCCTCGTCGCTCCTCGGCCTCGATCCCGCGGCCGGCTTCGTAGGCCGAACGATGTCGTCGGCGATCCTCCTGCTGGCGTTCGAGGCCGTCGTGGGTGTCGTTGCCGTCGGTCTCTACAACATCGAGATCATCGGCGTGGGATGGCTCGTCCTCACGCTGTTCATCGTGGCGATAGGCCTCGCACTCCTTGGCACATTGACGGCCGGGATCGTCAACAGCACGAGTACAGGAATCGCCCTGGTACCCCTGCTCGTCGCCCCGTTGTCGGTCCCGCTACTGCTCGGAGCGACCCAGTCGTACGATGGCTTGCGGTATGGCAACGCTATCATCTCATGGGTGTCCATGATGATGGCCGTCGTGATCGTGGTGTCCATGATCGGGGTGCTCACGGCCCGTCCGCTTCAGGAGTCCTGATGAACGTACAGACTCGAATTCGCCGATGGCCCTGGGTCGCGATTGTCCTGGCGATCACCGTCGCATTCGTTCTCTCGATGGTCAGCCCGAAGGACGACGTTCAGGGCGAATTGGTCCGCATCATGTACATCCACGTCCCCGCCGCCTGGCTCGCGTACGTCGCGTTCTTCGTCACCTTCCTCGGCAGCCTCACCTATCTCCTGACGAAGAATCTCAAGTGGGATCGGATCGCTGCGGCAAGCGCAGAGATCGGCGTGTTCTTCACCGGTTTGACGCTCGCGCTCGGAATGATCTGGGGCAAATCGACATGGGGTGTCTGGTGGACGTGGGATGCCCGGTTGACGCTCACTGCGATCATGTTCTTCGTCTACCTCGGCTATCTGGCGCTGCGCAGGACGACCGACGATCCCATCTCCCGCGCGTCTCGAGCTTCCGTACTCGGCGTGCTCGGAGCGGTTCAGATCCCCATCGTTCATTTCTCGGTCGTGTGGTGGCGGACGCTCCACCAGCCACCTTCGCTCGTACGCCCTGATGGACCGGCGATCCAGGAATCGCTGATGCTTGTGGCGCTAATCGTCGGTGTCCTCGCATTCACGGTCGTCTACGTCTCTGCGATGGTCAAGCGCATCGAGCTCATTCACCTCGAGGACCGGCGCATAGAGATCGAGCATTCGATCGATCGACCGGTTGCCGGGGACTCCGTCGTTGTGCCTGAACTGGGAGCGAAGACATGACCGAATGGGGATGGGTTTCGTTCGCGTACGCCGTGGCCTATGGGAGCATTGCCGTGTACACAGGCTCCATCGCAATTCGTATCAGAAGAAGCAAGCAGATCATTGAGAGGTCGGAATGAAGCGGTACTGGAAATTCATTGTGCCGGCCGGGATCGTGGTTGTTGTTCTGGTCGTGCTCATGATCAGCCTCAACTCGAGTCTGGTCTACTTCAATACCCCGACGGAAATCACCGACCAGGCAGCTGATCAGTCAAGACTCAGGCTCGGCGGGCAGGTCGTTCCCGGAAGCGTCGCCGACACCACCACCGGCGTTACCTTCGCAGTGACGGACGGTCGCGAAACCGTGATGGTCGTCTACAGCGGTGCGCCGCAGCAACTGTTCCAGGAGGGCATAGGCGTCGTCGTGGAAGGTACTTGGGACGGCAGCCAGTTCCACTCGGACACCATGCTGATCAAGCACGACGAGAACTACACGTCCGACGAGGGAACCTATGACCCGGATCATCCGTACGGTGAGGAATCGGATCAGACGTGATCGCACTTGCCGGCTATGTCTCGATCCTGGTAGCCCTGGTATCAGCAATAGCACTGACCATTCAAGGCTGGCGGATTTCACGGACACCGAATCCTGATCCTGGACGGCTCAAGATTCCTGCAATCGGCCTCGCCGTCGGCGGTGTCGCGGCGTTCAGCTTGCTCGAAATCGGACTCCTGACCCACGACTTCTCGATCGCGTACGTGGCGAAGAACACGGCGCTCGCGACCCCGTTCGTGTTCCTCCTGGCTGCCGGATGGGCGGCTCTTGCGGGCAGCGTCGTGCTGTGGGGGTTGATGCTGTCCGTGTTCACGTGGCTCGTGTGGCGGAGCGTCAAATCCGGTGACGGGCTCGGCGTGCTTGCCCTGTCGGTGATGGGTGTCGTCTCGGTGTTCTGGTTCGGTCTCATGGCAACGGCAGCGAACCCGTTCGCCGTGTGCACAGAGGTCGCGAACGGGTTCTGCTCGGCGACGTCATGGCTCCCGATCGCCGCGACGGCGGCACCTCTCGACGGTATCGGGCCCAATCCCCTGCTTGCGAATCACATCCTCATGGCGGTTCATCCGCCCCTGCTCTACGTCGGGTACGTCGGTTTCACCGTTCCGTTCGCGTTTGCGATCGCCGCTCTGATCCGATCTGAACTCGGTCGTGTCTGGCTCGACCGCACCCACCGGTGGTCGCTTGTTGCCTGGGTCTTCCTGACGGCCGGCATATTCCTCGGCGGCTGGTGGAGCTATGAGGTTCTCGGCTGGGGTGGGTACTGGGCATGGGATCCGGTTGAGAACGCCGCTCTGCTCCCGTGGATTTCGGCTACGGCGTTCATCCATTCGGCGGTCGTTCAGCGGCGCAGGTCCATGTTGCAGGCGTGGAACTTCGTGCTGGTCATCACGACCTTCTCTCTCACGGTCTTCGGCACATTCCTGACGCGTTCAGGCGTCATCGCGTCCGTACATGCGTTCAGTCTCTCCGTGGTTGGCCCGGTACTCCTGATCTTCCTCGGTCTGATCGTATTCGGATCGTTCGGTCTCTTCGCCGTGCGGGCCAGCGCGGTGGCTTCGTCGCCCCGACTCGATTCGCTCGTCTCTCGCGAAGGCTTCATCCTGCTCAACAACCTCCTGATGACCCTGTTCGGATTCACGATCCTCTTTGGCACGCTGTATCCGCTGCTTGTCGAGGCGTTTTCTGGGCGGGAGGTTGCCGTCGGCCGACCGTTCTTCGATCGTGTCGCCGTCCCGCTTGCGTTCCTACTGGTCACGGCGATCGGGGTGGGATCGACCGCACCGTGGCGGGTCGCGACGGGCAAAGTGCTGTGGCAGCGGACCCGGGTCGGTCTCAACGTCGGCCTCGCTGTTGCCGCTCTTTCTCTCCTCGCCGGTGTTCGGTCGGTCGCGCTGATCGCCATCATCGGACTCGCGGCGTTCGCCATCGGCAATATCGTTGCGTTCTACTTCCATCAGTCGTCACGCGCCCATCATGGGGATAGGTCTTGGCTCTCGGCTTTCGGATCGACGATCAACAACGACAAGGGATTCTGGGGCGGTCAGATCGCTCACATCGGTTTCGCCCTCGCTGCTGTCGCAATCGGGACAACCTCGATTCTGGCGGTTCGAACTGAAGTACCTCTCGCGGTCGGCGAGACCGTTGTCGTCGAGGGCTACTGCATCCAATACCTCGAACCGTTCTCCCGGATTGAACCGGTACGCAACGTTGAGGGCGCCCGCGTTGCCATCCTCGACGCCGATTGCTCGTCGACCCGGGTCGTGCTTGAGCCAAGACTGCACGAGTATCCGAGGTTTGGACAGGTCATCACGACCCCTCAGGTCTGGACGACGTGGATCGACGACGTGTATCTCTCGATCGCTGCGCTGGACGCCGATGGCATGCGTCTCAAGGTGCTGATCTTCCCCTTCCAGTGGCTGTTGTGGTTCGCAGGCATCATGATCGTCGCCGGTGGAACTCTCGCTCTCGGCCGGAAACCCGGGAGGCGGTCTCCAACGTCAAAGCAAGGTGATCGATCCGAGCATGCCGATGTCTGACCGCCGACTGAATCTCCTGTGGTTCATTGTGCCGGTGATCGCCGTTGGAATCCTCCTGGTCGGGCTATGGCCCGGAGATCAGAACATCGAAGACCCGGAAGCCCGCGCCTACAACCTCTCCGTGTCGCTCAAGTGTCCGATCTGCGCAGGGGAATCCCTCGCCGGATCCCAGACTGATCTCGCGAAGGATCTACGAGCACAGATCAACGAGGAGATCGCCGCGGGCCGAACTGATGAGGAAATCATCGATGCATTCGTCGCTGCCTACGGAGAGCAGGTGCTCCTTGATCCACCGAGCACCGGCTGGGGAGTCGTGCTGTGGGCCGTACCACTCGGTGTTCTCGCCGCCGGCCTCATCGCCATTGTGGGACTGCGACGCAAGGACCGTGACCCGGCAGGAGTGAAGAAGTGAAATCCGCACGAATCGCCGATCAGATCGAACAAGTCGACCGCGACCTCGCTGAGATCGACGAACAGATGGAAGCTGGCGAGTTGGACGAGGAGACCGCCGAGCGCCTGCGCTCCTCGTACCGGGTCGAGCGGGCCACGCTCGAGGAACAACTCGCCGGGATCGAGACCACAGACGCTTCCTCCGGTGAGGGCGCCAAGATCGTTGATGCACCGGAAGGTCGGTCGAGAGGGCGGGCTATCGCAGGGACAGCGATTGTTGGATTTGCGGCAGCGGTGGTTGCTGTCGTCGCCATGGTCTCTCTCCAAGAGCAGACGCCGGCCAGTGACATGACCGACGGTGTGGCGACCGACGTGTTGGAGGAGGGGACTACGGGCGGGCAAGGCTCGACGGATCTGAGTTCCGTTTCCGCAGCCGAGATGGAAGCAGTCGTCGCTGAGAACCCCGACATCGTTGGAATGCGGGTGGCACTTGCAGAACGCTATGTGGAAGAGGGAAACGTCTCGAAGGCGATCGATCACTACATGATCGTGCTCACGGCAGAGCCGGAGAACGTCGAAGCGCTTGTTCGCGTCGGCTGGCTGACCTCCGTGTCCGGCGAACCCGAACTGGCCGAGCCGTTCTTCGAGCGGGCGCTCGTCGTCCAGTCGGACTATCCACAGGCGCACTGGTTCCTTGCCATCGCCCGGATCGATATGGGGGACAAAGAGCGTGCGATTGAACCACTCGTGACGCTCCTCACCTATGAGATCCCCACCGACATTCGGTCGGAGGCGCTTGAGATGTTGGAAGAGGCGCGTTCGTGAGCAACCGGATCACCTGGCTCGTGATCGCTGTCGGTCTGGTCGTCATGGTGGTGGGCGTCGCACTGGCAGGCAGTCTCGGCAACGATCCCAAGGTGGTCAGTTCGGCGCTCATCGAGAAGCAGGCGCCGCCAATCGTGATCGATGCACTCATAGGAGACGGAGAGGTCCAACTCGCCGATCATCTTGGTGATGTCGTCGTGGTCAACTTTTGGGCGTCGTGGTGCAGCGGATGTCGCGCAGAACATGCCGCACTCGATGCTGCCGCCGCCGAGTACGCGGGATTCGATGTGACGTTCTTCGCCGTTAACACGCAGGACGAGCACGGCCAGGCCATCTCCTACTTGGATCGGTACGGGCTGAGTCTTGAGACGGTGTACGGCATCGATGATGGATCGGGCGCAGCGTTCTCCTACGGTGTCGCTGGACTCCCAGAGACCTTCTTTGTTGATCGTGACGGCATCGTCGTCGGCAAGGTCATCGGGCCCGTCACTTACGATCTGCTGACGGCAACGATCGATCGTGTGTTGCTCGGCGAAGACATCGACTCGGTTAAGACCGGAGAGACGGAACTGGGGTAGCTTCGGTGATCGGGATTCCACCCAGGTTTGGGATCCTGTGCGATGGACCAATGTGGCCGGCAACATATCGGCGCGCCATCCTTGCGCTCCTGGTCGTTGCCTCCTGATCGTCGGATCACTCTGCCTGTCTCCGCAGCGATCCGCGACAACGGCAGCCGTTTGCACCAGGGCGGCGAGCGCGCCTTCGTCGCTCGCTGGGATGCCGGAGTCGTCATTCTCGACCTGTCCGATCCGTCGCGTCCTGAGGCCGTTGGTCGGACGGCGTCGCTCGGGTACCAGGAAGGGAACTCGGGGTCGACCGCCTTCGACCCGGTCATCGGATCCGACGGAAGCCGTGGAAGTCGCGTTGTTCACTCCTCCGGTGCGAGTCGATCTGCAGAAGCACTTCGTTTCTCCGAACGGCAACATCGCCATGCCGCCGGCGTTGTCGGTCCACGTTGTCGACGATCTCATCTATCTGTCGGATGTGAACACCGGTCTCTGGCTCCTCCGACTCTCCGATCCGCCGATCGGCACCGACTAGAACCGAGAGTGCGGTCCGGTCGTTGGTCTACGCTCGAGTCATGCGCAACGGAGTCCAACTGATCGCCTACGCCGATCGATTCGGTTCCGGCGGTATCGCGGGTGTGCATGAGATGCTCGACGGCCCACTCTCCGGGGTGTTCACGGGCGTGCATCTTCTTCCGTTCTACACGCCCTACGACGGGGCGGACGCCGGCTTCGATCCGACGGACCATGAGAGCGTCGACCCGGACCTCGGGACGTCGGAAGACATTGCCTCGCTGGCGGCGCGATACGACATGACGGCCGATGTCGTGGTCAACCATATTTCGGCAGAATCCGCGGAGTTCCTCGATTTCGTCGCCAGGGGAGATGCGTGTCCGAGCGCCAGTCTTTTCCTCGAGGTCGAGTCGGTCTTTCCCGGTGGCCCGACAGGCAGCGATCGGGCTGCCATCTATCGACCGCGCCCAACCTCCCCGTTCACGACGTTCGTCATCGCCGGCGAGGAGCGTCTCCTCTGGACCACGTTCACGGATCAGCAGATCGACATCGACACAGCCTCCGAAGAAGGTACGGCGTATCTCGACGGGATCCTCGATCGGCTGGCTGCCTCGGGCATCGCACAGGTCCGACTCGATGCGGTCGGCTATGCCGTGAAGACCCGCGGTACGAGCTGTTTCATGACCCCGGAGACATTCGCGTTCATCGACGATCTCACCGAGCGTGTTCACGATCGGGACATGAGTGTGTTGGTCGAGATCCACGCCCACTACGAGACACAGATCGATGTCGCACGTCGAGTCGATCGCGTGTACGACTTCGCGCTACCTCCGCTCGTGCTCCACGCCCTGTACACCGGATCCACCGGCACCCTGAAGCGGTGGCTAGCCATGGCACCGCGCAACAACGTGACGGTGCTTGATACCCACGACGGGATCGGGATCGTTGACGTCGGTCCCGAGGGTGATCTGCCCGGTCTGTTGACAGCTGCCGAGGTCGACACGCTCGTCCGGCGAATCCATGCGGCCACGAACGGCGAGAGCCTCGCAGCGACCGGATCTGCGGCATCGAACCTCGATCTGTACCAGGTGAACTCGACGTTCTACTCTGCGCTCGGATGCGACGACGACGCCTATCTGATCGCACGCCTCATCCAGTTCATGGCCCCGGGAATCCCACAGGTCTACTACGCCGGACTCCTGGCCGCTGCGAACGACGTGGCCCTGCTCGAACGGACCGGGGTCGGGAGGGACATCAACCGGCCGTATTTCGGGGTCGTCGACATCGAACGGGCGGTCAAGCGGCCCGTTGTTGCACGCCTCCTCGAGCTTGCCAGGCTCAGGACCACCCACGTTGCCTTCGACGGCGAGTTCTCGCTCGGAGCGGGGCCCGATCACGTGATCGAGATGACATGGGCGAACGGCAGCCATCAGGTCTCAGCGACGATCGACGTCGGTTCGATGAGTTTCGAGCTCCGCGGAGCGGATGACCGGCTCTGAGTCGCCGGTAGCATTCCTCCGTTCACCCAGCGAAGAGGAGCAACCCGTGCCTTCTGAAGCCGACTACCGCCTGCCGCGAAGCGTCATCCCCAGCCACTACGAACTGGCGCTGACCCCTGACCTCTCCGAGGCCACCTTCGGTGGACACGTGGTGATCGACGTCGAAGTGCTCGTACCCACCTCAGAGATCATTCTGAACACCGCGGAACTGAGCCTGCACTCCTGCGTTCTCTCGAACGAAGACGGTCAGCGACTCGAAGCCACCACCGCGAGCGACGAGGAAGCAGAGCGCACCACGCTGACGTTGGCGTCGACGCTCGACCCCGGCGCATGGAAGCTGGAGATCTCGTTCGACGGAATCCTCAACGACGATCTTCGTGGCTTCTACCGATCCGTGTACACCGACCCCGACGGGATCGACAAGACGATCGCGACCACGCAATTCGAAGCAACCGAAGCTCGACGTGCCTTTCCGTGTTGGGATGAACCGGATCTAAAAGCAACGTTCGGCGTAACGCTCGTTGTCGACGATGGACTTACCGCGATCTCGAATGGTGCCGAGATCGGCCGCGATCCCGCGGGCGACGGAACGGTCGTCGTGCGGTTCGCGAAGACGATGAAGATGTCGACGTACCTTGTCGCGTTCATCGTCGGGGAACTTGAGGTGACCGACACCGTCGACGTCGACGGCATTCCGCTGCGGATCGCTTTCCCGCCGGGCAAGGCTCACCTCACAGACTTCGCCCTCGACATCGCCGCACACTCTCTGCGGTACTACGCCAAGTACTACGACATCCCGTACCCCGGCGACAAGATGGACAAGATTGCCATCCCCGATTTCGCATGGGGTGCGATGGAGAACCTCGGGGCGGTCACCTACCGCGAGTCGGCGCTGCTAGTCGACGTGGACAAGGCCACGCAGAACGAGATGATGCGAGTAGCTGAGGTCATCGCTCACGAGATCGCCCACATGTGGTTCGGCGACCTGGTCACGATGAAGTGGTGGAACGGGATCTGGCTCAATGAAGCGTTCGCCACGTTCGCCTCGATGGGGTGCGTCGACGCATATCGCCCCGACTGGAAGGTGTGGCTCACGTTCTCGGGGGATCGGGTTCATTCGATGGAGACCGACGCCCTCGCAGCGACGCGTCCGATCGAGTTCCCCGTCGCGTCTCCCGAAGAGGCGAACGCCATGTTCGACTCGCTCACGTACGAGAAGGGCGCCTCCATACTCCGGATGCTCGAGCAGTATCTCGGAGAGGAGTCGTTCCGCCTCGGTGTGAGCTGCTACCTCAAGGAGAACGCCTACGGCAACACCGACGGTGAGGACCTCTGGTCGGCGCTCGAGGAAGCATCCGGTGAACCGGTTATGGAGATCATGAACACGTGGATCTTCCAGGGAGGATTCCCGCGGCTAAGTGTCGAAGGAGGGCCGGGCGCCTACACGCTGACGCAGGACCAGTTCAGGTATCTCGGTGAAGGTGTTCAGCAATGGAAGCTCCCCGTGCTTCTCCGGTCATCGGAAGGGGAGCAGCGGCTCCTCCTCTCCGAGAACAGTGCAACCGTCAATGCCGGGAACGACCTTGTTGTCAACGCCGGTGGCAACGGTTTCTACCGGGTCGCCTATTCGCCCGACCTGAGGACCGGGATTCGCAACCGCCTCCAGTCGCTCACCGGAGAAGAGCGATACGCCACGGTCTCCGATGCATGGGTCGACGTGCTCAAAGGTGGTGCCGATGCGGCGGACTACTTGAGCCTCGTCGGCGAACTCGGGGACGAACCCGAGGTCGATGTCTGGCAACGAATCCTTGCCGGGCTCGGTGAACTCGACCGCGTTGCATCTCCCGACGTTCGCCCCGCCCTCCAGGAGTTCGTTCGCGACCTTGTCTCCGACAAGGTCGACGAGATGAGTTGGACGCCGGCTGAGGGTGAAGACGATCGCAGCCGAAAGCTCCGAGGCACCCTGGTGTCGGCTCTTGGGAACTTGGGCGATGATGTGGCAACGCAACGCAAAGCCCGCCTCGTCCACGATGAGGTCCGATGGGGCGAGAGCGCCGTCGATGCTGAGGTTGCCGACGCGGCTCTGAGCATCGTGGCTTCGAACGGAGACCTCGATGACTTCAAGCGGTTCCTGACGATCTCCGACGATTCAGAGACTCCGCAGGAGGTCGTGAAATACCTTCGTGCGGCGGCCGTCGTTCCGGATCGTGCGGGGAGTGAGAAGCTCTTCCAGATGGTGCTCGACGGTGGCATCCGGCGACAGGACGCCTTCTGGGTCATTGCCATCATGTTGGGTCACCGCGAGAACGGTCCACGGGTTTGGGATCTGATGAAGGAGAACTGGGACGATCTGCTCGAACAGATGCCGCCGGCAACCGGCCGTAGGATCCTCGAACTGCTCCCGAACCGTTCGGAGCCAGAGATCGCCGCGGACATCGAGGCGTGGCTTGTCGATCACCCGATCAAGGGTGGCGAGAAGTACGCCGCCCAGCAGATCGAGCTGTTGAAGGTGAGAGTCGGCCTACGCGAACGCGAAGCCACCCGATTAGGGGAAGTACTGAGTACTGCGTACCGACAACCGACAACCCCGACCACAAGCCCTCGGTAGGCTGGGGGCGGGACCACATCGCGATGTGAGGAGCTGAGAGATGGTCGTCATCATCGATGGGTCACCGCTCACGATCGACGACGTCGTGGCGGTTGCCTTCCGTAGGGCCACTGCCGAGACCGGTCCCGACCTCGCCATGCGAATGGCTCCCGCCCGCGCTCTCGTCGAGCAGATCATCGAGAACAGCGAGGTGGCGTACGGCATCACGACCGGGTTCGGGGCGCTCTCCTACACGCGCATCCCTGCCGAACAAGCAACGGAACTCCAGTACGACCTCGTGCGCAGCCACGCGTCGGGTGTCGGTGATCTGCTCAAGCGGCCAACAGTTCGAGCGATGCTGCTACTTCGCGCCCGAACCCTCGCTCAGGGTCACTCCGGGGTCCGGCCAATCATCGTCGAGCGACTCCTCGAACTCCTCAGGAGAGACCTGCTCCCAGCGATTCCGGACAGGGGATCGGTCGGAGCGTCTGGCGACCTCGCACCGTTCGCCCATCTTGCCCTGCCGCTCATCGGAGAGGGGTTCTTCCTCGTCAACGGTGAGCGGGTACCGGCCGGTGACGTGCTCGTCGCAGAGGGCATCGAGCCGATCCAACTCGAACCGAAGGAGGGCTTGAGCCTCCTGAACGGAACCGAGGGAATGCTTGCCCAGGGCTGTCTCGCGATCGACCGGGCACGCCATCTCGCCGCGGCAGCCGACGGCGCCTGCGCCCTCTCGGTTGAGGCGCTCATGGGATCGAGCCGGCCGTTCGAAGCACGGATCCATCGGTTGCGGCCCCACCCGGGCCAGATCCGGTCCGCAGCAGTAATCGAAGGCCTTTTGGAAGGTTCATCGATCGGCTCGAGTCACAGAGACGATTTCTCCCACAGAGTGCAGGACGCATACAGCCTCCGGTGCGCACCTCAGGTCCACGGTTCCGTTCGCGACACCATCGAACATGCTGCCGATGTCTTTGAACGGGAACTCGGATCCGTCGTCGACAACCCGATCATCTTCGCCGAAGACGGGGACGTGATCTCAGCCGGCAACTTCCACGGCCAGCCTCTCGCATTCGCTCTGGACTTCCTGGCGATAGCGATCACCGAACTCGGCTCGATCTCCGAGCGCAGAACCGACCGGATTCTCGATCCGGAGAGGTCGCACGGGCTGTCGCCGTTCCTGGCGACCCGGCCCGGTGTGGATTCAGGCTACATGCTGGCCCAGTACACGGCAGCGGCGCTGGTCGCCGAGAACCGCGTGCTGTCGCATCCCGCGTCGGTCGAGTCGATTCCCACGTCAGGATCTCAGGAAGACCACGTCTCGATGGGCTGGGGTGCGGCCCTCAAACTCAACGATGTGCTGAGGAATACCACGAATGTGCTTGCCGTCGAACTCGTGTGCGCGGCGCAAGGGTGTGAGCAACGGTTCCCGCTCGAGCCTGCACCCGGCACGGCAGCGGTTCTCGCCGTCGTACGAAGCAAAGTTCCCCGTCTCGTACGGGACCGACCGGTCGGCGCGGACATCGAAACGGTCGCACAGCTCATCGAAGACGGTGCGATCAGCGCCGCTATGGGAGAGAGGTAGCGATGTCCAGGATCATCAGGGCCCCGCACGGCACCGACCTGTCAACCAAGGGCTGGCTCCAAGAAGCCGCCCTCCGCATGCTCATGAACAACCTCGATCCCGACGTCGCCGAGAATCCCGATGAGCTCGTCGTCTACGGAGGCCGGGGGAAGGCCGCCCGATCTTGGGAGGCTTTCGACGCGATAGTTCGGACGCTCCGGAGCCTCGAGAACGACGAAACGATGCTCGTCCAGTCCGGCAAACCGGTCGGTGTCTTTCGCACCCACGAGATGGCACCACGGGTTCTCATAGCGAACAGCCTCCTGGTCCCCGACTGGGCGAACTGGGAGACCTTCTGGGAACTCGAGGCCAAGGGCCTGATCATGTACGGGCAGATGACGGCAGGATCGTGGATCTACATCGGGACCCAGGGGATTCTCCAGGGCACCTATCAGACGTTCGTTGCCATTGCCGATCAGCGCTTCGGAGGAACGTTGAAGGGGACGTTGACCCTCACCGCGGGGCTCGGAGGCATGGGCGGTGCACAGCCACTCGCCATCACAATGAACGACGGCGTGGCTCTCTGCGTTGACGTTGATCCCGACCGGATCGCACGCCGCATCGAACACCGGTACCTCGATGAAGTCGCCGATTCGCTTGATGACGCGGTGCAACGGGTCGTCACCGCCAGGGCCGAGGGTCGGGCACTGTCGGTGGGTCTCCTGGGGAACGCAGCCGATGTGTTCCCCGAACTACTGCGACGTGGCGTCGACATCGACATCGTCACGGACCAAACCTCGGCACACGATCCGCTCAACGGATACGTCCCTCACGGGTACACCCTCGATGAGGCAACTGAGCTCCGCCGATCCGATCCCGAGACGTACATCGCCGCAGCCCGTGAGTCGATGGCCGTCCATTGCGAGTCCATGGTTGGGTTCCAAGACGCCGGCTCCGAAGTCTTCGACTACGGCAACAACCTCCGAGGCGAGGCGAAGCTCGGCGGATTCGAGAATGCCTTCGCGTATCCGGGCTTCGTACCTGCGTACATCCGAGATCTCTTCTGCGAAGGCATGGGACCGTTCCGATGGGCGGCACTGTCCGGTGACCCCGCCGATATCAAGGCCACAGACGACGCTCTTCGCGTGGTGTTCCCCGACAATCGAGCGCTTCATCGGTGGCTCGACCTGGCTGAGGAGCGAGTGCAGGCGCAGGGTCTTCCCGCAAGGATCCTCTGGCTCGGATACGGTGAACGGGATCGCGCTGGAGAGGCATTCAATGAACTCGTCGCATCCGGCGACGTCCGGGCGCCGATCGTCATCGGCCGCGACCATCTCGACTCGGGCTCCGTCGCGTCCCCCTATCGTGAGACGGAGGCCATGCGTGATGGCTCCGACGCGATCGCCGACTGGCCGATCCTCAATGCCCTGTTGAACACGGCTTCCGGTGCCGCCTGGGTGGCCGTCCACCACGGCGGTGGCGTAGGGATCGGCAAGTCGATCCATGCCGGTGCCCAGGTGGTTGCCGACGGTACCGCGGACGGCGCCGAAAGGCTCGCAAGGGTGCTCACGAATGACCCGGGCATGGGAATCATCCGCCATGTCGATGCCGGCTACCCCGAAGCCGAAGACGTAGCAAGGGAGCGCGGCGTCAGGATCCCGATGTGGGAGGGATGACGGGACAGGTGACAGGAGCGCCAGCCGTGAGCCGTGAGCCATGAGTGGCGGTGTGTGATGTGAACGATCTGCTCGTATTCAACATTGGGTCGCTGATTACCAACGACCCCGAACTCGGTGGACTTCTCGGCCTCGCTGAGCATGCAGCCGTCGCGATCATCGACGGAACCGTCGTTTGGGTTGGGCCCGAGATCGACACGGCATCCGAGTACAACGACCTTCCGCGGCTCGATGCCGGGGGAGCCGCTGTGCTTCCTGGGTTCGTCGACCCGCACACGCATCTGGTGTTCGCGGGGGATCGCAGCGATGAGTTCGCCCGCCGGCTCCGCGGCGAAACCTATGAGGAGATCCTTGCCGCGGGCGGCGGCATCCTCTCCACGGTCGAAGCCACGCGCTCGGCATCCGAAGACGATCTCTACGCCGCAGCGGCAGAGCGTGCATGGCGGATGCTGGCGAGTGGGACAACCACTGTTGAGATCAAATCGGGCTACGGACTCGACGTGGTCGCGGAAGAGAAGATGCTTCGCGTCGCCGCTCGTCTCGACGAATCACTCCCGATCGACGTCGTCCCCACGTTCCTTGGCGCGCATGTCATCCCGGCCGAGCACCGAGAGAACCGCGATGTCTACGTCGATCTCGTCTGCGACGAGATGCTCGAAGTGTGCGCACCCCTCGCTCGGTTCTGCGATGTGTTCTGCGATGAAGCGGCCTTCACCGTCGAGGAGACTCGCCGCATCCTCGAAGCAGCGAAGACCAGAGGTCTCACCGCCAGGGTTCACGCCGACCAACTCGGTCGGGTGGGTGCGGCCGATCTCGCCGCCGAACTGTCGGCCGCCAGTGCCGACCATCTCGACCACGCCACCGACGCAGATCTGGCGGCGATGAGGAGTGCCGGCACAACTGCCGTCCTGCTACCGGCCGTGTCGTTCTCGATGAGGCTCGCGTATCCAGACGGAAGACGCATCTGGGATAGCGGAGTCACGGTGGCCCTCGCCACCGACTGCAACCCCGGAACATCCAACGTGGAATCGATGCCCTTCGTTGTTGCGCTCGCAACGCTCAACATGGGTCTCACGCCGGACGAAGCAGTGTGGGCGGCAACCAGAGGCAGTGCCCGCTCGCTTAGGCTCGATGACCGCGGTCATCTCCTTCGGGGTGCCGTCGCCGACCTCGTCATCCTTGACGCACCCTCCCATCTCCACATCCCGTACAGGCCGGGTGCCGATCTCGTCGCTGCCGTGGTGAAGAGCGGAGTGGTTCTTTGAGTGACTTCTTCTCCGTCGAGCATCCAATCCGGTTCGCCCACCGTGGGAGCCGAATCCTGTGGCCCGAGAATACGATGCACGCGTTTGCCGGAGCTGTTGAGGAGCTTGGCTATCACTACCTCGAGATCGACGTCCGACTCACGAGCGATCATGTCCCAATCGTCTTCCACGACGCGACGCTGAACCGCACGACGAACGGGGACGGCAAGGTCGCCGATCACACGCTCGCGGATATTCAGACCGTTGATGCGGCCCACGGCTTCGATCCAGAGCACGGCTTTCCGCTGCGCGGTGCCGGAATCGGCGTCTCGACGCTCGAGGAACTCTACGGGACGTGGCCGGAGGTCCGGCTGAACATCGACCTGAAAGGACCCGGTGAGGAGTGGGCCGT
>CAXMQQ010000046.1:0-2958 GCA_964195545.1 uncultured Acidimicrobiia bacterium
TCGTCCCGGTACAGGACTGCAGTGAACGCGTATCGCTCTGCGACGTAGAACGTCACCGTGTGTTCGAGAGGCGCGCCGTCCTGATCGAAGATCGTGCGGATCTCCGTCAAGATGACGCCTTGCCCCGGCAACTCGAGAAGGTCGCGCTCTCGTTTGGTGGCAGTTCTCGCACCGACCTCGGCGAGCGCACGACTTGGAACCCTGCCTCTCTTCTCAAAGATCTCATGGAGCGATTCGGAGGTTAGATCCTCATCGAGGAGGCTGGAATCGTCGCCCGGTATCACGGCGCGTTCGACAGCCATCGGGATGCCGTCGGCAAGACGGAGGCGCTCCAGAACGATCGCCGGTGAGGCGATGTCGATTCCGAGGGCTTCGGCAGCTTCGGGGGAGAGGTCGACGGGTCCAGCACGCAGCACGCGGGACGAGGGCTTCATGCCCCGGATTCGCATGTTCTCGGAGAACGAGAGCGGCGAACCGAGGGCCCGAGAGACGCGTCGGGCGGCGACGAACGTACCAGACCCTCGCTTTCGCTCGAGGAGATCTTCGCCTTCAAGCAGTGTGACCGCCTGCCTCGCCGTCATGCGGCTCACGTGGAAGCGTTCACATAGTGCGGCGTCCGATGGCAGCCGATCCCCGGGTCCGGCCTTCGCTATGAGTCCGCGCAGATACTCGGCGATCTCGACGTATCGAGGTGTTGAATCCACGCCGTCTTCCTCCCGTTCATCTTGACGCTTCTCGCGCCTTCTCTCTAACCTGTCTATACATTTGCTCATTCAGACGGAAGAAGCAAGGCGACACCCTGATGACCGACAACGACCAACCACGACGGGACGTACGCGGGCGGTGGATCGAAGCAGCAAGAGCTCTCCTCGACTATGTCGAAACAACCCAGATGGAATCGATCAGTACCGCCGCAGAGATCTGTGCGAACGCCATCGGGTCGGGCGGCCTGGTGCACCTCTTCGGGACTGGTCACTCGCGGATCCCGGTCGAGGAGATGTTCCCCCGGTATGGGTCCTACCCCGGCTTCAATCCGATCGTCGAGCTCTCGATGACGTTCCATACCCAGATCACAGGAGCGAACGGACAGCGACAGGCGATGTACATCGAGCGCGTCGAGGGACTCGCCGAGCAGATACTTGCGAACTTCGAGTTCGGCGAGAGCGACGCGATGATGATCTACAGCTCAAGCGGGTCAACCGCAGTGCCGATCGAGATGGCCATCGGCGCGCACGAGCGCGGTCTTCCGGTCATCGCCGTCACCTCCGTGGCCCACTCTGCGGCGACGGCCTCTGGCCACTCGTCCGGCACGAGGTTGATGGATCACGCCGACGTTGTCATCGACCTTGGTACTCCGCCGGGTGACTCGCTCATCGAGATCGACGGGCCGGAGTCGCGGGTCGGTCCGGGCTCGACGGTGTCGAACATCGCGATCACCAACGAGATCAAGGTTCAGACTGCGGAGCTCCTTGCTGCCCGTGGCGCCCTTCCCCCCGTCCTCACTGGGTCGGCCGTGGTTGGGACTGAGCGCTCCGCCGAGTTGTTCGACGCAGCGTACGGCGAGCATTCGCGGCGCCTCGCCAATGTGTTAGCGAAGTCCAAAGGGCTGTGACCCCCGCCCAATGACCGGACCATCGAATGCACTACTTCAGATTCCAAGTAGTAGAAGTCGTGGATCCGACGTGACCAGCAACCACAACTTTGTCCTTGATTCAATCAATAGTCTCTGGTCTAATGGCGTAATGCGCGACGGCACTGCAAACGGATCACCGGGCTATCTCCTCGATGCCATTCGTCGTCAGAGCCCGATCACGAGAGCCGAGCTCGCATCGATGACCGGCCTGGCCCGCTCCACTGTGGCTCATCGTGTGGATCAGCTCATTGCCCACGGCCTCGTCGGTGAAGCAGGCGAAGCGATCTCAACGGGCGGTCGGCCTGCGACCATGCTGGAGTTCAATGCTGGCTCCGGGGTTGTCCTGGTTGCCGATATCGGGGCTACGCACTCGCGGCTCGCCGTCTGCGATCTGGGCACGAATCCGCTCGCCGAAACGTGTCGCGATTTGGATATTGCCGAGGGACCGGATGCCGTCCTGAGTTGGGTTCTCGATTCGTTCGCCGATCTGACGGCGGAAGCCGGACGGACAACGGACGACGTTCGCGGCGTCGCAATCGGTGTGCCCGGGCCCGTCGACTACGTCGCCGGCCGAGCCGTCAACCCGCCGATCATGCCCGGATGGGACGGCTACGAGATTCGTGATCGGTTCCAGGAACGGTATGAAGTCCCCGTCCTGGTCGACAACGACGTCAACATCATGGCGTGGGGCGAATACTGGATCATGTCCCCGAAGGTGAGCGACCTCATCTTCGTCAAAGTTGGAACAGGGATCGGGTCGGGGCTCATCGTGGGCGGCCGGATCCAGCGCGGTGCAAGGGGTGCAGCCGGCGACATCGGTCATATTCAGGCTGGATCAGCCGACGTCATGTGCCGATGTGGGAACCCCGGTTGCCTCGAAGCCTCGGCAGGAGGCGCAGCAATTGCCCGAGATCTGACCGCGGAGGGCTACGAAGCCGCGGGGGGTCGCGACGTCGTCGCACTCGTTCAGGCAGGGAACCAGGACGCCATCCAAGCCGTTCGGGATGCGGGCCGGCTCATCGGTTCTGTGCTGGCAGCGGTAGTGAATCTGCTGAATCCGGCAGTGATCTCAATCGGGGGAGACGTTGCGGGGGCCGGCCAGCAACTCCTGGCAGGCATCCGCGAAACGGTCTACCAGCGTTCCACCGCGCTGAGCACCAACGAACTACAGATTACGACCGGCGCACTCGGCGACCGGGCAGGTATCATCGGGGCCGCCGCACTCATCATTGAGCACATCTTCGATCCAGAGATCGTTGGAGCAACGCTCGTGGAATCGGGCAGGGGATGACCGCGATGCCCCACACAAGACTCTTATCCCACAG